>VGRJ01000003.1 GCA_016875405.1 Deltaproteobacteria bacterium
TCACCGAGGCGCTGCGGAGGGTGGTGTGAGATGATGATCCCGCTTCGCTACACGTACCGCAGCCTGCTCGTCCGAAAGGCGACGACGGCGGCGACGGCGCTCGGCATCGGGCTCGTGGTGTTCGTGCTGGCGGCGAGCCTGATGATGTCGGCGGGCGTGAAGAAGACGCTCGGCGCGGCAGGCCGCAGCGACGTTGCGATCGTCCTCCGCAAGGGCGCAGACGCCGAGCTCGGCAGCGGCGTCGACGATCCTCAGGTCGGCCTCGTGCGCGCGATGCCCGGCGTGAAGAAGGAGGGAAACACACCCATCGCGGTCGGCGAGGTGGTGGTGGTGGTCGCGCTCGAGAAGTTCGGCGCGAACGGGGTCGCGAACGTGCAGGTGCGCGGCGTGGGCGACTCGTCGCAGAAGCTCCGCACCAAGGTGCGCATCGTCGAGGGGCGCGCGGCGACGCCGGGCTCCGACGAGGTGATCGTGGGCAAGGGGATCCACGGGCGCTTCGCGGGCGTGAAGCTCGGCGAGCGCTTCGAGCTGAAGCGCAATCGACCGGTCACGGTGGTCGGCGTGTTCGACGACGGTGGCTCGTCGCACGAGTCCGAGGTGTGGGTCGATCTCGACACGCTGCGCTCCGCCTTCGGGCGCGAGGGGTCGGTGTCGAGCGTGCGCGTGGCGCTCGAGCAGCCCTCGAGCTTCGACGGCTTCAAGCTCGCGCTCGAGCAAGACAAGCGGCTCGGCTTGCAGGCGCTGCGCGAGACGACCTACTACGAGAACCAGTCGCAAGGGACGAGCCTCTTCATCGGCGTGCTCGGCACCGTGATCGCCGTGTGCTTCTCGGTCGGCGCGATCATCGGCGCCGTGATCACGATGTACGCCTCGGTCGCGAACCGACAGCGGGAGATCGGCACGCTGCGGGCGCTCGGCTTCAGCCGCTTCTCGATCCTCGTGTGCTTCCTCACCGAGAGCGTGCTCCTCGCGCTCGCAGGCGGCGTGCTCGGCGCGCTCGCCTCGCTCGCGGTCGGCAACGTCGAGTTCACGATGGTGAACTTCGCGAGCTGGTCCGAGATGACGTTTCGCCTCGATCCGGTGCCTCGGATCCTTGGAACGGCGATGGGCGCCGCCGGCATGATGGGCGTGCTCGGGGGCTTCCTCCCGGCGGTGCGCGCCTCGGGTGTGTCACCCCTCGCGGCGATGCGGGGCTAAGGCTTCGCCGCGCGCCCTTCGCGGCCCTGCGCAGCACCGCCGCAGCCGACGAGCCCGAGCCAGCCGAGCGCGACGAACACGAGCTTCGTCACTTGCCGCCGCTGCCGCCCTCGCCGCCCTGACCCCCCATGCCGGTCGAGGTGCTCGGTCCGGTCACCGCGGCGCCGTACGCGGCCGCGGTTTCGAAGCCGGTGCTCGAGCTCGTCACGCTCTGGGTCGGCGGCTCGTCGGGACCGCTGCAGCCCGCCGCCATCGCGGGCGTCGTCAGCGCGACGGCGAGCCCGAGCACCATCGAGGCGTTCGTGCGCTCACCGGCTCCGACGCGGATGGGCGCGTCGCAGTGCGGGCAGGCAGTCTCGGTCGCGAGGGCGTGGCACCCGCAAGACGGGCAAGCGATCATCGTGGGACGGAACATCGCCCTAAAAGACTGCGAGAGGCGCGGGCGTGTCAAGCTTATCTCGGTGCGCCTGTGCTAGCGTCGTTCGGTGAGCGACGTCGACCCCTCGACCTTTGCCCGCCTCGTGCGCTCGGACGATCTCGAGCGCCCGCGCCCTCTCTACGTCGTGTGGGAGATCACGATGCGGTGCGATCAACCGTGCCAACACTGCGGCTCGCGCTCGGGCAAGGCGAGGTCGAACGAGCTCACGACGGAGGAGCTCTTCGAGGTCGGCCGCGGGCTCGCGCGGCTCGGCGCGCGCGAGATCACGCTGATCGGCGGCGAGGCCTACCTGCGCGAAGACTGCGAGCAGCTCATCCGCTTCCTCGCCGACCTCGGCATGCGGGTCACGATGCAGACCGGCGGGCGCGCCTTCACCCCCGAGCTCGCACGGCGCTTCCGCGACGCGGGCCTCGACGGCGTCGGCGTCTCGCTCGACGGTCCGGCGCGCGCCCACGACCGGCTGCGCGGCAACCTCGGCAGCCATCAGCAAGCCCTCCGCGCCCTCGACACGGCGCGCGAAGCGGGCTTCGCGATCGGCGCGAACACCCAAATCAACAAGCTGAACTGCGAGCACCTGCCCGAGACCGCGAAGCTCCTCCGCGAGCGCGGCGTCGAGACCTGGCAGGTGCAGCTCACGGGCCCAATGGGCCGCGCGGCCGATCACCCGGAGTGGATCATCGACCCATGGCAGATCGTGCCGATCATCGACACGCTCGCCGCGATCCAGCTCGACGCCGCACGCGAGTACGACGGCGTCGGGAGGCCCTTCAACGTGTTCGCGAATAACAACATCGGCTACTTCGGGCCGCACGAGCAGGTGATCCGCTCGCGCCCGTTCGGCCGCGAGAATCACTGGCGCGGGTGCCAGGCCGGCGTCTTCGCGCTGGGCATCGAGTCCGACGGCACCGTCAAGGCCTGCCCCACCCTGCCGACGGCGCCCTACCAGGGAGGCAACGTGCGCACGCTCACCATCGAGCAGCTGTGGGAACGCTCGGAGGCTCTCGCGTTCGCGCGCGAGCGCACGGCCGACGAGCTCTGGGGCTTCTGCAAGACCTGCTACTACGCCGACACCTGCCGCGCCGGATGCTCATGGACGGCGCACACGACGCTCGGACGTCGCGGCAACATGCCCTTCTGCTACCACCGCGTGACGCAGCTCCGAAAGAAGGGGCTCCGCGAGCGCCTGGTGAAGGTCGAGGAGGCGCCGCGCTTGCCGTTCGACTTCGGGCGCTTCGAGATCGTCGAAGAGCCCTGGCCGGCGCCATGACACCGTCCGAGCGCTCACGCGGTGCGCGCCCCGAGGTGATGGTGTACCGCCCGGGCCGCTCGACGGTTCGTTGACACAAATCAATCTGGCGGCGCGCCCACCGGCGCACGACGTCAGGGGCTCGCGTGCTTCACCGTCATGCGCGGCGACATGCCCACCCCCTCTTCGACGAGGCCGCGCACCTGCTCCCCTCGCTCGCCGAGCACGTGGTAGCGCGCGTACGCGAGCGCGACCGGGTTCACGATCGCGAAGCCCTCTTCGTCGCCGAGCGCCATGCAGGCCGTGTCGCCGACCGAGGTGTTGCCGAGCCCGTAGAGCTGGTGACAGCCGCCTTCGACGTCGACCCAGGTGAGCGGCACGCCGTCCGCGCCCGCGACCACCTCGTCCGCGCCCACGTCGTCGAGCGAGCCGGTCATGAGCAGCACCGGGAGCGTCACGGACGCGAGGCCGCTCTCGCCGAAGAACGCGTGCTTCCTGCCGGCCATCGGGAGCGCCGCCTTGGCGCGCGGCTCGTCGAGCGGAGCCTTGAAGAGCGCGAGCCCCGCGTCGTCACAGTCGGCGATCGAGCCGTCGAAGCAACGGGCCTCGATGAGGGCGTGGCCGTAGCTCGCGCCGGCGAGGGACCACGTCGTGAAGGTGCCGAAGCTGTGCCCCGAGACCGCGAGCCGCGAGGCGTCGACGACGCCCGAGAGCGGATCCTCGGCGCCCAGGCCGGCGAGGTGGTCGACCGCCGCGCGCACGTCCAGCGGGCGCTGGTAGAACGCCGCGAGCGGCAGCGGGTCGGGGGTATCGGTGAGGGTGTTGCCCACGTGCTCGGGCGCGACGGCGACCCAACCGTGCATCGCGAAGTGACACATCATGCGGTGGCTGTTGCCCGCGAACCCCATGTACCCGTGCGAGTGCGCGAGCACGGGGTGACCGTCGGCCCAAGGCGAGGGCGCGAGCGGCACGTCCTCCCACGCGAGCGGATCCTGAAAGATGCCGCGGTAGCGTGCGTGCTCGCCGTCGGTCGCGGTGGTCGGGTACCAGACATGCACCGGGATCGTGCGCGCGGGCGCGCCGGGGTACGCCTCGTAGGTCGTCGACAAGACGCGGTGCCCGCACTGGAACGGCCCCGCGTCGTCGAGGCCGAAGGTCGCGGGATCCACGGTCGGCTCGGGGTTCTTCTTCGGCACCACCTCGGCCTCGCCGCCACACGCCGAGAGGGCGAGCCCGAGGAACATGGCGAGGGTCATCGCGCGGATCATGCGGCGATGGTGAGGCGCGCGCGGCAGCGTCGTCAACGCTCGAGAGCGACACGCGCGGGCGCAGTGTCCCCGCGGCGTCTCTCCGCTCCGGGGCGTGACGCTCACTCCGCGACGAGCCCGCGCGGCGCATGGTCGACCGGAGAGCGTTAGACCCACGGCAGCTGCAACGGCGCCGGCACGTCCACGGTGGTCCCCACCGGCGGCGGCTTCCAGACCTGCCCACCCAGCCCCTCCAACTGTCGCCAAATCAGTCGTTCATCGTCCAGATCCAACGAGAACTCGACGTCCCAGATCCGCGGCCCGCCGTCGTCGTCCACCTCGCGCACCGTGACCGTGACCACCCCGCTCCGCGAGACTTCCCCAACGACAAACGCCGAGGACCGACAGAGCCTCTCGCCGGGGATGCGAAAGGCGCCTTCCGGAGCCTCTACACGGAGCCGGCGGGGATCCACGCGGGTGATCCTAACCGGCGTGGCCAATGGCGCGAGCAACAACACCGAGTCCGGTCGGTTCTTACCTTCGAAAACCCGGATCGTGCTGGTGTAGGCGGTGGCGATCTCAAACCCCTGAAGCACGACCAAGTGCTGCTCGGTCTCGGGGGCCGCGTCGGGGACGAGCTCGCTCACCGCGTTGGTGGTCTTCAGCACCCAATGGAGACCCAGACTCTGAACCATGAGTAAGGTTGCCGCACCAAACAAGTGCCAGCGCCCCAGCCACACAACGAGCCGGCTCGGAGTCGGCCCCGTCTAGAGCAGCGCCAAAAGCCCCGCCACTCCCAGCCCAGCCACCCCCACCAGCCGAGTCATCGGGAAGGCACCGAGCGGAGGCAGCAACGGTAAGAAGGCGAGACCTGCCGCCGTGTACACCCGAGGGTCGGCAGTGCGTCGCGACAGTCGAAACACGAGGCCGAGACACACGGCCAGGAGCCCCAAGCCCAACACCCAACCTAGCTTGGGGGTCAACATCATCCAACCGTCCACCGGCAGGTTGAACCACGCCGCCGCCGAGAGCACGCCGAGGCGCTCCGGAAGAAGCACCAGAAAACGCCCGGTCTCGCGGAGCGGGTCGACGTAGAGAGCCGAGCCCTGGATCCCGAAGCCGAGCCCCTTCCACACTGCGGCCCACCCACCAGTCACAAGCAGGATCGGCAACCAGCGCCGGACCCGCGCGGCGAGCGGGCGAGAGTAGCTCGCCTCCAACACCATCAACGCCAGGAGTGCGGCAGTGCCCGCCTCGGCCGACAGGAGAGCCGCCCCCACCCACAGCGGCGTCCACCACCTGGCGTGCGTGACGTCGGCGAGAGCCCGAAGATGACTGGTGGCGGCGAGCAGGGCGAAGAAGAGCGCCAACAGGGCGTTTCGATTCGCCATCCAGCCGACGGGCAGGGCGTGCGACTCGTCCACCACAAACAGGAGCGCCGCCAGCGCCGCCGCGCGCCCCGGTCCGAGCCACTGCACGCAAAAACGCGAGGCCGCCCAGATCGTCAAAAGAAACCAGAGAACGCTGTGGGCGTGATGGAGCCAGAGCCGCTCGCCGAACGCCCACCAATCCCACCAGTGGGTCAGCGCCGTGAGCGGACGAAAGAAAACACCACGGACATCCGAGCCTACCCACCACGGCAACACGCCTTCGTCCACGAGCTTCCGAAATTCGACGCGATCTGCAGGAAAAAACTCGAAGACGCCGAGCAGGCGCCCATATGGAGCGGGCGGATGATAGGGCGCGTTTGGATCCAAGTGCAGCCGATGAAGCCAGTCGTCCGCGCCGATCCCCGCAAACAAGCTGGGAGAGACCAACAGCCCACCGAGGAGCATGAGCACCGCGGTCAGTCGTGGGTGAACGAGCAGCCGATCGAGCAGCGATTGCTTCCCGTCACGCGACGGCGGCGCCGGCGGCATTACCACGCTGCCTCGCGCTCTCCCGCGGGGTCACTTTGTCGTGTGAACGTCCGAGTCTCCAGGCGACGCACGACAGTCGAGGGTACATGACCGGGACCTTGGCACCATCGATCGTCACCCGTGCATCGAAAAATATTTTGCTTGCTCTGTGCTTGCTGGGAGCCACCGTCGCCGTCGCGTGCGGTGACACGGGCGAAGGACCGGGCTCGTCCGACCATGGCGGCTCGACGTCCGGGGCGACCACCGGGACCGGAGGAGCCGGGGGCGGCGGTGATCCGCCGGTGACGAGCCCACCGTTCGCGGAGGGCGCGCCCATCGCGCGCGCCCTCCGCGAGAACATGGTCCCGACCGAGCGGCTGTGGGCCGTGCGCGCCCGATTCACGAAGCTGACGCGCGCGTTGCCCGAGAGCGACGAGCCTGATCAGAGCCTCCTTCGGCAGGAGCTCGAGTGCGTCGGCAAGACCGAGCTCGGGAGCGGAACGGGCGGCGGCATCATCGAGTACGGCACGAACGTGAAGTCGCCGCATGACTCCGCGATCATGTCGCGCATCCGCACCGAAGAGCATGAGTCTCGCCGCCTCGTGTTCGAGGGCGAGAGCGACCGGAGCGAGGTCTTCCCCGGGCTCCGGTTCACGCTCGAAGCGCACCCTTCCTTCGGCGACCTCGAGGTCCTCGTGACCGGGGTCGAGTACGCGATCGAGCAGCCCGCGCAGAACTCCGAGCGCGGCACCCTCGCGTACGCGAACCGCTTCCGCGCAGTTCCCTCGACGGTGAGCTATCGTCCGCCGCGCAAGACGAAGCGCCCCTTCGTACCGGGCGTGAGGAGCGGCATCGTGCTCGCGCCGCCCGAGGGGGCCCCGCCAACATACCTTGGCTCGACGAGCAGGTGCGCTACCGCGTTCAGCTGACGAGCGAGGTCTCTCGGATGGCCACCTCCGACAGCAAGGCGCGCTCCGTGCGCATGGTGCAGCTGAGCGCAGGCGCTGGTTACGGGACGCATTTCCCGCTGCAGCCTGGGACCGAGGTGATGCTGGGCTTCGTCAACGGCGATCCAGACCGCCTGATCATCCTCGGCGCCGTCCCGAACGACCTCACGCCCTCGCCGGTACGCGGCGATGAGCCCCTCGATCACCGAATCTCGACGTCGTCGGGGATCGTGATGGAGTTCGAGGACGGCGACTGAGCGGCCCCCTCAGGTAGCCGTCACGTACGAGCGTGGTGTTCAGCCGGCGTTTCGCGCGCCGCGCTTTCGGTAGAAAAACACCAAGAAGACGTCGCGCGCGAAGAGGTAAAACGGCGCCTTCAATGCCCGCTCCACGTTCGCGCGGCTCCGCAAGTCCATCTAGGATGCGAAGGCCCTCACG
The DNA here is from genome assembly GCA_016875405.1 of Deltaproteobacteria bacterium. Taxonomy (GTDB): domain Bacteria; phylum Myxococcota_A; class Polyangia; order Polyangiales; family Polyangiaceae; genus SYFR01. The sequence goes on from VGRJ01000003.1 coordinate 7,413, forward strand.
ACACGTGACGCCGCGGTCGGAGCGACCTTCCGCTTCGCCGCGGCAAGGCTGTCGAGGGCCTTCTCGATTGGGCCCCCACAGCTCGGCGACCTTGATTCGTAGAGGCACGCAACGCTCACGAACCACTCGCCATCGGGGTCGCGTCGCTCACTCGACTCCTGACAAAGAAAGCCCACGGCCTCGCCGCTCGCGCTCTCGACGAGCGGCGTCGCAACGAGCGAGTGGGTGGTGGACTTCGCCCCGTAGCCGGTCTTCCAGGGGGCGGAGGCCTGCGCTTTGGGATCCTGCACGAGCCCGACGACGTGCGCAGCCTCGAACGACAACGGCCACGCCTCGATCGATGCGGGCTCGATGAGCCGAGCGTTCGCGAGGACGAGCGCGCGACGAGATTCGAGGGCCACACCCGTCGTCGCGACGATCCCGAGCAACGCGGCGACGAGGCCGGCGCCGCCCAGCCGAAGCGCCGCCCAGCCGCCGCCCACGATGCCGAGCACGACCACCCCAATGCCCATCGCGACGTTTGGGTGCTGGGGGCCCAGCGTCGCGCCGACCGCGAGCCCCAGCAGGACGAACAGCGCTCCGATCCCGACCGCCCGCCCGAACCAAGCCCATGCGCCGTCCCTGTCCACGGCCGAGAGGCTCGCACGCCCATGCCTTCGTCGTCGCGCTCCTGGCTCGCCCATACGCGCCGGCATGAGCCCCGCCACCCGCGCCCCAATGCCCAAGCCCGCGGCGTTCTCGAACCGCGCGCTGTGCAGGCTTTCGAGCTGACCTTCACCACTCGAGAAGCTTGATCTCACTTCACAAGCGGCAGCCCTCGCCTATGGTGTGGTGCGGTACCCTCATGAGGCACGCAGAGCTCTCCTTCGAACACGCCGTCTCCTCGCTCGAGGTCCGTCGCATGCGTGTTCGCGAGGCCATGAACGAGCTGTTCGAGGTCCGCGTGATGGCGCGCTCGCTCGACGAGAACCTGTCGCTGTCGTCGATCGTGGGGCACCGCGCGACCCTGCGCGTCTCGGGCCTCCTGCCGAGCGTGGGCGGGCGCAGCTGGTCGGGGCTGTGCACGTCGCTCCGCAGCGTGACCACCGAAGAGTCCTCCCACGGGCTCTCGACCTACGAGCTCGTGATCGTCCCGCGCCTCTGGCTCCTGACGCAGCGCCGCACGCACCGCCTCTACCAACACCTCAGCATCCCCGAGATCGTGCGCGCGCTCCTCGCCGAGTGGGCGATCGAGCCCGAGCTCCGCCTCGAGCCCGACGCCTACCCGAAGCTCGAGCTACGGACACAAGCAGGGGAGACGGATTTCGCGTTCCTGTCACGGCTCCTCGAGGAGTCCGGGATCTCGTACCTCTTCGAAGACGGCGGCGACTCATCGAAGCTCGTCCTCGACGACACACCGTGGGAGGCGACGCCTCGCTCGACGGGGCCTTTGCCCTTCAGCGACGTACCTGCGCAAGCCCACGCCGCGCGGCTCCCCTTCGTCACCGCGCTCGGGGTGCACGAGGAGGCGCGCCCAGGCGCCGTCGTGCTGCGCGACTACGATCACCGAAACCCCCGCTTTCACCTCTTCGCCGCGGCCTTCGCCGGCGAGACGCACGAGCGCCAGTACGAGCAGTACCGCTATGTCCCCGGCGAGTTCACGCGGGAGGGAGAGTTCTCTTCCGGAACGCCCGTCGCGGATGATCTCGGCGTCGCAAGGAGCGACGTCAACTTCGGGGAAGCGCGGGCGCGCGTCGCGCTCGAGGCGCTGCGCAGCGGTCGACGCGTCGTGACCATGCAGACCAACGTGCTCGACCTCGGCGCCGGCTCGGTGTTCGCGATCGCCGGGCATCCGCGGGTCGAGGTCGGCTCGACCCCGTGGCTCGTGCGGAGCTTCGCGCTCGAGGGTGCGATCGAGCAGGAGTGGACGATGAGCGTCGAGGCCGTGCCGGTATCGGAGCCGTTCCGCCCGACACAGAAGACCCCGAAGCCCCGCGTCAACGGCCTGCACGTCGCGGTCGTGGTCGGGCCGGAGCCGGGCTCGATCCCCATGACCGGCGCGCCGCTTCGTGCCCGCTTGCCGGGCATGCCGCCACCCGAGGGCGTCTCGCCGAGCATCCCCGGCGAGGACGTCTACGCCGACGAACACGGGCGTGTTCGCGTTCAGTTCCCCTGGGACCGCGAGAACCCGTACGGCCAGGCGAGCTCGGTGTGGATGCGCGTCGCGCAGAGCTGGGCGGGGCCAGGCCACGGGCTCTTCTCGATCCCCCGGATCGGGACCGAGGTGCTCGTCGCGTTCGTTGATGGTGACCCCGACGCACCCGTGGTGGTCGGCTCGCTCCACAACATGGTGCAGCCCGCGCCCTACAAGCTCCCCGAGAACAAGAGCGTCACCACGTGGCGCACCGCCACGTCCCCCGGCAACACCGGCGCAAACGAGCTCCGCTTCGACGACACCGCGGGCCGCGAGCACGTCTACATGCAGGCCGAGCAGGACATGGATCACCTGGTGAAGAACGACAAGCAAGAGGCGGTCGGTCGCGATCGCGCGTCGTTCGTCCAGCGCGACGAGACGCGCGCGGTGGGCCACGACCTCCTCGACATCGTGAAGTCGAGCGCGACCCAGGCCGTCGGCTTGAACCTCGCGCAAGCGGTCGGGCTCGCACGCAGCACCAGCGTGGGTGTCGAAGACGCGACGCACGTCGGCTCGCGCTGGAGCGTCTCGATCGCGCGCGGGCTCTCCGCGAGGCTCGGACCGACGCTGGGACACCTCTTCGACGGGCCGCTCGGCGCCGTCCTCGGGGCCCCGGCGGCCTCGGTGCTCGGCGCGGTGACCAAGGCTCCGCTCGGTGGCGTGAAGGGCGGCGCAGGGGCCACGCTCGCGTCGTTCCGCAGCCGTGCGCCCGGACTGGTCCTGCGAGCACTTGGCATCGGTCAATCAGTCGAGCACGTCGAAGGACCACCGCCGACCACCATCGAGATGGTGGACCGCCGCATCGAGCTCACCACGGGAGAGGCGTCGATCATCCTCGACGGCCCAAACATCTCACTCCGGGCGTCGGGCAACATCGTGCTCGACGCGATGAAGAGCGTCTCCATCGTCGCCGAGGAGGAGCTCGCGCTCGCGGCCCGAGAGCGCATCGCCGCGCTGTCGCTCACCGACGACGTGATCCTCCAAGCCGCAAAGACGGTGCACCTGAATCCATTCGAGGCGTCGGGGTCGGCCTCTCCGCCGCGCAGCGAGACCGTCGCTTCGCCGCCGTTGCGGCGCTCGTCGTCTTCGGACAAGTCCGAGTGAGCGCGTCGACCTCCACTTTTTTCGAACGGAATCGCACGATGTCCCAGAACGACCATGAGCTCGCGCCCGAAGCGCACGAGTCGCGCCGCGAGTTCGAGGAGGCCGAGGGGATCTTCCCCGAGACGCCTCCGCCGGTGGGCTTCCCCGAAGGAGACGGCGACGCGATGGTGTGGCTCGCCCACCCCGCCGAGGATCTGCGTCGCCACCATGGCGTGGTCGTCCTCGCGCGGGGCGACGAGCTCGAGGCTTACGAGATCGCGATGTGGGCCGAGGAGAAGCCGGTCGATCGGCTGTTCGCGCTCGCGGGCTACGCGCCGAAGAGGCCACCCGCGACGACCCACGGCCGGGTCGATCTCGAGCAGCAGGCGCTCGTGCCCGTGATGGGCTTCCGCGTGCCACCCTCGCAGCTCGCCGCGATCACGGCGCAGATGGAAGCGGCAATGGCGGGCAAGGGCGGCGGCTTCGCCTCGCTCGTGCTCGGGCAGCTCGGCTTTCATCAAGCCCACACGGCGTTCATGGCCGCGTGGGAGGCGGCCGCGTGCCCTCCCATCCTCGTCCGTCAGCCGCAGTGGGTGAGCGTTGGCGCGGGAGCCGGCGCGCCGATGCCGCTCGCGCTGTCGCTGCAGAAGCACCTCGGACATGGCGCGTCGCTCGGCTACTGGGAGGGCCGCGCGCTCTTTGACGTCGAGCCCGACGAGGGAGTCGAGCCATGAGCACGCGGCCGACGAGCACGCAGGTCGAAGGCTTTCAGATCGCGGCCCCGCCGAAGCCGAAGGGGGCGCCAGAGCCCAAGTGGGACGAGCTCGAGCCGCTCCCTGGCGGCGGCGACGGCGTGCCGATCGTGATCTCGAACAACCCGGAGATCTTCACGGGGACGGGCCTCCTCGCAGGCTCGGTGCAGCCATCGGCGAGCTCCGCTCGCGGGACCACCCAGCCGCTCCCCGCGCTCACGGACTTCGCGTATTACCTGTTCCACATCAACCGGACGGGCGGCACAAAGCGCGTCTTCTTGCTTGCTTCGACCATCGGCGACTGGCCGGTCTCCGCCACGGTGAACGGCGCGCTGAACGCAAACGCCTGGTCGCCCGGGGCCTCTGCGTCGGTGCAGACGGCGAAGGCTCTGGTGACGCACTACCCGATCTCGCGCGTGGTCGACGTCCTCCCGGGCAAGCCGGCGGCGCTGGGCTACATCGACGTGCGGCACGGTCACTGCGTCGACGGCCGGTTCGTGGTTCGGTCGACGGGCGGGCTCCACGTAAGGGACGTCGCGGCTCCCTACGGGGCCTCGGCCGAAGACGCGCTCACCCTCGCAGGGGCACGCTTTGCGCCCGGCGAGATCAAGAGCCCGAACCCCGCGACGGGCGCGATGGGCCGCTGCGCAGGGCTCTACCGACACGATCGCTGGAGCGGCAGCGTCGCGCTCGAGATCGGCGAGACGCCCTTCGTGCGCGGCTTTCGCTTCGACGAGCGCGCCCAGGCGTTTCCGGGGCTCGCCACTTACCGCGACAGCGATCCCAATTCGTCCGGGAATTACGGCTCGATCTACGAGCTCGAGCTGGCCATCACCAACGCGACGGGTCGCGAGGCGCTCGTGTCGGTCGAGTTCGCGAGCTACCCCGCGCAGATCGCTCCGAACGATCTGAAGGACTACTGGGCGTTCTTGGCGAAGCGGGGCTGGGCACTTCCCACGCGCCTCTGGGACGGGCCCGCGGCGGTCACCCTCGGCGGCAAAGAGCGCGTCGTCTCGATCTTCACCAAGCCGTCGAGCCCGAACGCGATGCGCTCGTCGCTCGCGAGCCGCGTCCTGTCCGCCGGCGCGAACGAGAAGCTCCGCCTTCGGATTCCCGTCCCGGGACTCATCTCCATCCCCGCGGCGATCTTGGTGCGCGCCACGGCGGCGAACGCGGGCGCGCTCGCCGAGAAGGAGAAATGGACGGGCAAGACGACCTCGCTCGCGTCGACATCGACCACGAAGACCGATGTGGCGACGAGTCGGCTCCGCGCGAAAGAGGCGTCGGCCGAGGCGCCTGCGTCGAGCGCTGCACCATCAAGCGCTGGACCGTCCACCGCTCCCCCGCCGATGACGGACGGAGCGAGGCCCGCTCCGCCGTCAAAGTTCAACCCCGAGGAGAGCTGGACGATCGCCTTCTTGAAGGAGCGCCGCCGAGCGCGGAGCGGCTAGCGCGTCGCGACGACGACGGGCGCGCCTATGTCCTCGTCAGTTGACGCCCGGAAATGCGTCCACGTACTTGATCTTCACGTCGGGAAAGGCCGTGACGAACTGCACCTTGGTATCAGGGAAGCTCGTCACCATCTTCCACTTGCCGCACTTGTCGGGGAACGCATCGACGACCTGCACCTTCACGTCGGGGAACGCGTCGACGACCTGCACCTTCACGTCGGGGAAGGCCTCGACCACTTGGATATTTCCGAAGAGCTTGTGGCCGTTGAAGGCGCAGGCGGATTTGTCGAAGCCGCCTCCGGCGACCGCAGACAGGGGCGAGCTCGCGAACAGCGCGCAAGCCATGACGACGAGTGGGGCGAAGAGCGTCTTCACGGTGGCGGATCCTTCTTTCGAGAATCGAGACTACACGAAGCTCAGGTGGCGCGTCGACCCGACGAGCGCTCGGCGTTGCCATGGCCGACGCCACCGAGCCGCCTTGAATCGACTAGGCTCACGCCGCATGCGTGACCTCGTCGTCGAGAGCCTCCGCGGCGGTCGCCGTGAGACGGTCCATCCCATCAGCGCCTGCCGCGTCGAGGGCGGGCGCGTCGTGTGGTCGGTCGGAGACGACGTCGCGAGCTACTGGCGCAGCGCCTCCAAGCCCTTCCAGCTCGAGACCTCGCTCGCGCACCTTCCCACCGAGGTCGTCGCGACCCTCTCGGACCAGGAGCTCGCGGTCGGGGCGGCGTCGCACAGCGGCGAGGACGCCCACGTCGCGCTCGTCCGAGCGCTGCTCGCGCGCCTCGGCGGCACCGAGGCCGAGCTGCAGTGCGGCGCCCACGCTCCGATGCACGAGCCGACCGCGCGCGGCGTGCCGGTGCCGACGAACCTCCACTCGAACTGCTCGGGCAAGCACGCCTTCATGCTGGGCGCGTCACGACATGCTGGGTTTTCGCTCGATTACCGACCCGAGGACCATCCGCTCCAGCGGGCAAACCTCGCGCGACTCGACGACCTCGCCGGCGTCGCCCACGGGGTCTCGATCGATGGCTGCTCGGTGCCGACGTTCCACGCGCCACTCTCGGGCAAGGCCCGCGCGTGGTCCCGCCTCGCCGAGGCGATGGCGCACGGCACGGAGCCCCTCGGCCGGATCGGCTGGGCCATGCATCGCGAGCCTTGGCACATGAGCGGAACCGAGCGCCTCGATCGCGCGATCGTCGCGTGCGCGTCCGAGCCCCTCGCAGTGAAGATCGGCGCCGAGGGCGTGTTCTGCATCGCGCTGCCGCAGCGACGCGCCGGCCTCGCCGTGAAGTGTCACACCGGCAACGGCGACGCGCTCGCGGTCGCAGTGAAGGCGGTGCTCCACGAGCACGGCGTGACGCTCGACGGTGACTTCACGTGGGAGCGCGTCCTCAACGTCCGCGGCGTCCTCGTCGGTGAGCGAAGCGCGCGCTGGCGATGAGGCGCGCGGCGGACGGACGTCGAGGCGTGACCGACGACCGAGGAGCGTGCGAGGCTTAGGCATGATGCGCCCCCGAATGAAGAGCTCTGCTCCTCTCTCGCTCATCCTCGTGGTCGGGCTCTCTTCGGGCTGCGGACGCAAGGCCGGTACCACCAACGCGACCGCGAGCGCGACGGGCGAGGCGTCAGCCGTGCCCGTCGGCGTCCGCCACTCGTGCCTCGTCGGCGGTGACGGGCGACGCGCGACCTGTCGCGAGCTCCACGGCGACGCACCCGACGACCATGTCGCGGAGGCGAAGGCGACGTGCGACGGGCAAGAGGGGCAGATCGCCCAGAGCGCGAACCCCTGCCCCGCCGACTTCGTCACGCGCTGCGTGCGCCGCGAGCTTAAGGAGACTCGCTACGGCTACGAGCGCGCGCAGCTCGACAAGGAGCGCGCGCTCTGTGGCGGCGACGCCTTCACGGCTCGCTGACCTCGACGCCGCGAGGGACCTCGCCCGCCACCACCCTCGCGTGTTCGCGTCGTGATAGAGCTTCATCATGCGCATAGGATTCGGGATGCTCACGCTGCTCGGCGCGCTCCTCGCGAGCGGTGCGTGTGGCGACGAGGCGTCGAGCGAGGCGACCGCGACGAGCGGCGCGGGCGGCAGCTCCGCTGGGGGAGGCGCGGCCGAGGGCGGAGGTGGCGCGGCGCCGTCACCGTGGGCTTCTCCGAGGACCTGGGTACCCGCCTCCCCGTATGCCTGCCCGGAGCCCACGGGCAAGGACGACCTCGTCCTGGTGGGCCTCGAGCAGCTCGGCCTCGATCGCTCGCTCGGGATCCCGAAGTTGCTCTATCAGGGCGCAGGCGGCAACCTCGCAAGCGATCCGGCGCGGCGCTCGTTTTTTCATCAGCTCGAGGAGCACCCCTTCGAGCTCCCATGCTTCTCGGGCAACCTCGCGGCGCGCGCCGATCTCGCCGTCGCGTCCGACCATCCGCTGACCGCGCTCGTCGCCGATGCGGCCTCGAGCCTCGACCTCGTGCTGACCGTGGGCGGCACCTTCCCGCTCGGCGACGACGCTCCGCTCGCCGCAGCCATAGAGGCGCTCTTCGCCGGAGCCGACTACGACAAGGCGGCCGTCGAGACCGCGACCGCGACGCTCCCGACCGGGCTCGCCCGCTCGACGGCGACGATCCTCCGCGGCGCGATCGAGGCGCGCGCGCGACGCGACGAGGCGATCAACGTGCTCGTGCCGGGACCCCAAATGACCACGGTGTACAAGCGCGGCGCCGCGAGCTGGATCATCGGTGGAGGGCCCGGCCTCAACCCGGATAAGCCCGCGTACGCCGGGCTCTTCAGCGCGACGCCCGAGGGCTACGGCAAGCTGTACGAAGGAGCGGCGCGGCTCGCACAAGCGATCGACGAGGCGGCGCTCGGCGCGCTCGGCCCGATGTCGGCGCCGTTCGAGTTCTACGTCGATACCCCGAGAGGCGCGATCCTCCTTCGAGGCGGCGGCGACGATGTCTACGATCCGTCGCTCGACGAGCGCCTGACCCGACCGCTGCTGCTCGTCCTCGACACCGGAGGCAACGACACCTATCGAATCCCCGCAGGCGCCACGACCTCCGTCGAGCACGCCGTCGCGCTCCACGTCGACCTCGGCGGTGACGACACCTACACCTACGTCGAGAAACCCTCCGACAAGGACGCGCCGGGCCTCCTGCCCTCCGACATCGACGGTCGCTACGTCGGCGATGACAACTACGGCACCTACAGCCTTAGCCGCACCGCACGCCAGGGGGCGGGGATCCTGGGCTACGGTTACTTGCTCGATCTCGGCAGCGGCAAGGACACGTACCGCTCGCACCGCGTGAGCCAGGGCTTCGGCAACTTCGGCGTCGGCATTCTGTGGGACGATGGAGGCGACGACGCCTACGAGGCGGAGAACGGCGCGCAGGGGAGCGGAGTCGTCGGCATCGGGCTCCTGCACGACGGGGGCGGCAACGACACCTATCGTTCGTTTGGGACGTCGCAGGGCTTCGGGTGGGTCCTCTCGTTCGGCGCGCTCCACGACGCGTCCGGCGACGACCGCTACGAGCTCGTCGTCGACTCGCCGGTGATCTTGTTCTCGCCTCAGACCCCCGGCTACGCGAACTCGTCGCTTGGCCAGGGAGCGGCGTTCGGCTGGCGACGCGACGCGACCGGCACCCACCTCTCAGGAGGGATCGGGATGCTGCGCGATCGCAGCGGAAACGACCGCTACGACGGCGCGGTCTTCGTGCAAGGGACCGGCTACTGGATGGGCCTCGGTGTGCTCGCCGACGCGTCCGGAGATGACCGCTACAACGGGCTCTTCTACGCGCAGGGAGCGGGCGCACACTTTGCGCTTGGCGCGTTCCTCGAGGGCGGCGGCAACGACACCTACAACGTCGACCGGCCCGCGCAGGCGTCGTCCATCGGACTCGCTCACGATTTCTCGGTGACGTTCTTCGTCGAAGACGGCGGCGACGATCGCTACGTCGGCCCCGATCGCTCCGTCGGCGCGGCGAAGTGTCACGGCATGTCCTTCTTCGTCGAGAACGGCGGCGCGGATCGCTACGAGACGCACGATCGCGCCGTGGGCTACGCGACCGATTACGACGGCTCCGTCGGGTCGTGCGGCGACTCCACCAAGATCGGGACCTACGCCCTCTTCGTCGACGCGGCAGGCAAGGACATCTACGAGAAACCGATGACGCCCCCGAACGCCGACGACACGACCTGGGTCAACGACGATCCCCAGGATGACGACGCCCTCGAGCTCTCGGGGGGCGTCGACGCGAGTCAAGGGTCGACGTACGCGCACGCCTACGGCGCTGTTTACGAGAAGCGAAAGTGAGCCTCGCCCGTCAACGTCGCAGGCGCGACTCGACAGGCTCGCCGGCGATGCGCACCACGGCCTCGGCGTAAGCCTCGGCCGCCGCTTGACACGCATCAAGCTCTCCGGCGAGCCACGCCGCCGCGAAGTTCGTCTCGGTCGGCGGCGGAAAGATCTTGGCCGGGCGCACGTCCGCCGCCTTCAGCGCGGCGTCGAGCGCCATGGTCGCCTCGAGCGGCGGCGCGACGAGGTAGGCCATCGCCTCGCCCTCCGCGAGCCCAGCCTGCGCCGACAGGTAGCGCCCGAGCGACGCGACGACGTGAGGGAACACCGTCACCGTGCCGGCGTCGTCGGCCGTGTAGAAGCAGGCGTCGTGCTCGAGGCAGCGCAGCATCGCGCGGAGGCCGTGCTCGACCTCGTCGGGGTCGGGACCCGCGAGCACGCCGAGGATCTCACCCGAGAGCCTGCCGGAGGCGTGCGCGGCGCCGGCATAGAACGAGCGCGCGAACACCACGTCGACCGCGGCGTGCTTCGTCGCCTCGTCGAGCGCGACGTAGGTCGGGTCGTCCTGATCGCAGGTGACGAGCCCGAGCGAGGTGTGGCGCGCAGGGTCCGCACCGTACGCGGCGAGGAGCGCGGGGGAGGCCGCGGGGAGGCGCCTCACCGAGAGGACCTTCGGGACGATCGCCTCGAGCACGCTCACTTCGCCACCTCCACCAGCTTCACGCGCGGCTCGGGTGCGCGGTAGCCGCGCCCGCCCGCGTCGCCGAGCTCGCCTGCGAGCCCCGAGAGGTCGAGCCCGACGCCTGAAGTCCCTTGCGCGATCATCGCGCGCGCGAGGAGGCTCAGCCGACGCGCAGCCTCCGCGGGCGGCGTTCCGCGAGCGTGGATGTTCGACATCATGTTGCGATCACCGTCGGTCTTGCCGATCGTCGGCGCGTGCACGAGGTACGCCGAGAGGCCGTCGCCCGTGCCAAGGCCGGGGCGCTCGCCGAGCAGGATCGCCACGACCTTCGCGCCTGTCTCCTGCCCGATCTCGTCCTCGAGCCACACGCGCGCGAAGCGTGCACACACCGGCGTCCCCACGGTCAGGCCAAGCGCCTCGCACTCGCCGACGAAGTGCCGCAAGAGGTCGACGCCCGCGCCCATGCACGCGACCGCCGAGAGCCCGTCGGCGAGGATCGGCTGCACGTTGGCGCCACGCCTCGCCTCGGCCCTCAGGCGCGCGAGCGAGGGCGCGTCCAGGCGGCGCCCGAGGTCGGGACGCAGCAAGAACTCGCGGTGCGTCGTAACGCGCGACTGCAGAGGGAGGAGCCCGTGTCGCGCCGCAAACTCCGCGGGTAGCTCGGTGTAGACCGCCTGATGCGCGACCGCGAGCTCGGCCTGAAATTGAAGCACGACATCGGTCGCGTAGCGCGTCCCGACGTGCCCGATGCCGACGAGCGCCGTCGTATGCTCGGCCGCCTCGGTGCCGTATCGACCGCGAGACGCCTGCGTCGGGAACACGCGGTGCGGCGGCGCCGGCACGAGCTCGAGCGGCGAAGGCGCAGGCATCGGCCGCTCGGCCTCGAGACGAGCACGCAGGCCGGCGACGAGCGCGCGCGTTCGGCTCATCGAAGCGCCCCCGGATCGCCGAAGCGCTCGCCAGGTCCGCCATCCCAGATCCCCTTCGCGGCGAGCCACGCGTCGAACTCGGGGGCGGGCCGCTTGCCGAGCAGCGCCTGGAGCGACGGGATGTCGTGGTAGGAGGTCGACTGGTAGTTCAGCATGATGTCGTCGCCGACCGGCAAGCTCATGAGGTAGGTGCAGCCGCTCGAGGCGAGCAAGACCTTCAAGCCCTCGAGCTCGTCCTGGCTCATCGCCGCGTGGTAGGTGAAGCACGCGTCGCAGCCCATCGGCAGGCCGAGGAGCTTTCCCATGAAGTGATCCTCGAGCCCCGCGCGCGTGATCTGCGGCCCATCCTCGAGGTACTCGGGGCCGATGAAGCCGACCACCGTGTTGACGATGAACGGAGCGTAGCGCCTCGCGAAGCCGTAGCAGCGAGCCTCGAGCGTCAGCTGATCGGCGCCGTGATGCGCAGCCGACGAGAGGGCCGACCCCTGCCCCGTCTCGAAGTACATGAAGTTCGGACCGCGGGCGTAGCGGCGGGCGCGCATCGCCTCGTACGCCTCGTCCATCAGCGCGAGCGAGATCCCGAACGCGCGGTTGCCCCCCTCGGTCCCAGAGAGCGACTGGAACATGAGGCCCATCGGCGCGCCGAGCTCGAGGGCCTTCATCTGGACGGTGACGTGCGAGAGCACACAGGCTTGCGTCGGCACGCCGTTGCGCTCGATGACATCGGTCATCGCCTTCAGGATCTCGGCGGTCGACTCGGGGGTGTCCGTCGCCGGGTTCACGCCGAGGACCGCGTCGCCGCAGCCGTACGAGAGCCCCTCGCGGAGGCTCGCCAAGATCCCGGGCACGCTGTCGGCGGGGTGGTTCGGCTGAACGCGCGACGAGAGCCGCCCAGGCAGACCGAGCGTGTTGGTCGCGCGCACGACGATCTCGCACTTCTTCGCGACGACCATGAGATCGAGGTTCGACATCAGCTTGCACACGGCCGCGGCCATCTCGGGCGTCAGCCCGCGCGCGACCGAGCGCAGCGTCGCGCCCGTCGTGCGCGTCTCGAGGAGCCACTCGCGAAACTGACCGACGGTGAGGTGCGCGACCGCGCGGAAGGCCTGCTCGTCGAGCGTGTCCTCCACCATCCGTGTGACCTCATCGGTCTCGTAAGGCACGACCGGGTGCTCGCGCAGCTCGCGTAAGGTCAGCTGCGACAAGACGGCGCGAGCCGCCACTCGCTCGACCGGATCGCGCGCCGCGATGCCGGCGAGGAGGTCTCCCGACTTCGGAGCGTTGGCCTTCGCGAGCACCTCCCTCACCGAGCCGAAGGCGTGCACGATACCGCGGAGGGTCGCCTGGAGTCGCATCGCAAGGACGGGCATGAGCGTAGGCCCCGCCGCCTCGGCCGGCAACGGCGACGGGCACCATCACGCGCGCACGGCGACCGAGCGGTCACGACCCTTGCCAGGAGCGGCGCGGGACGCTTCAATTCCGTGACGCGCCTCCCGCTCGAGCACGCGCCGCCCGTTCCCTCACCGAGAGGAACCCATGCAGCCTGTCTTTTCCCTGCGTTCCGACGCGCTCCCCCGAGGCACCGCGGTCGTCGGGTTCCGAGGGAGCGAAGCGCTCTCGAAGGCGTATCGGTTTTCGGTCTGGTTCACGGTGCCAAGCGAGCTCGTCGAGTTCGACATGGCGGACGTCGTCGGGGCGCGGGCGACCCTCGACCTCGGACAGACGACCGTGCTCGAGGCCCCTCACGTCGTTCATGGGGTGCTCGTGACCGTCGAGCTCGAGCTCGAGGCTCACGGGCGAGCGCTCTTTCGCGCGGAGCTCGTCCCCGCCGTCGAGCGCCTCGCGCACGTCCGTCATAGCCGCGTGTTCACCAACCTCACGGTTCCTGCGCTGCTCACCGAGGTTCTCCTCTCCGCGGGCTTCACGCCGGCCGACTTCGTGCTTCGCCTCGAGGGCCGCTACCGCATCGAAGAGCACGTGTGCCAGTACCGCGAGAGCGATCTCGAGTTCCTCTCGCGCTGGATGGAGCGCGAGGGGATCTACGCGTTCTTCGAGCAGGGCGAGGAGCGGGAGCGCCTCGTCTTCGTCGACCATCACGCCTCGCACGACGCCTCGCGAGGGCGGCCCGTGCGCTACCACCCCGTCGCGGCTCACGACGGCAGCGCCACCGAGTGCTTCGACGTCGTGAAGCTGCGACGGTCGTCCTTGCCCGGCGTGGTGCGGCTCGGAGACTACGACTACCTGAAGCCCTCGCTCGCGCTCGCGGCGCTCGCGCCCGTCGCACCAGGCGCCATCGGTGAGGTGGTGGAACACGCGGGGCGCATCTTCCGGCCGGAGGAGGCCCAGCGGGTCGCCCTCTTGGTCGCCGAGGAGCTCCGCGCGCGCGAGGCGATCCTGCACGCGGGCGGCACCGTGCTGCATGTGCGGCCTGGCTATCGAATCGCGGTGGAGGACCATCCGCGCGCCGCGCTGAATGGGGAGTACCTCGTCACCTCGCTCGAGCACGTCGGCAACCAGGGCGCGACCACCCCGGAACTCCAGCAAATCACCGGCCTCGAGGGCGAACCGCTCTACCGCATCGAGCTGACGGGGATCCCCGCCGACACCCAGTTTCGCTCCGAGCGACGCACCCCTTGGCCGCGCATCTTCGGGCACGAGAACGGCGTCGTCGACGGTGAGGCCGAGAGCGATTACGCGCAGCTCGACGAGCACGGCCGGTATCGCATCAAGCTTCGCTTCGACGAGAGCGCGCTCGCGAGCGGCACCGCGTCGACCCTGGTTCGCATGGCGCAGCCTCACGGCGGCTCGGTGGAGGGGTTCCACTTCCCGCTCCGCAAGGGCACCGAGGTGCTCGTGTCGTTCCTCGGCGGCGACCCGGATCGCCCGGTGATCGCCGGCGTGCTCCCCAACGCGCACACGCCAAGCCCGGTGACGCGCATGAACCACACGACCAACGTGCTGCAGACCGGAGGCCGAAACCGGTTCGAGCTGGAGGACAAGAAGGGCGAGGAGCAGATCGCGCTCCAGACGCCGCACACGAGCACGATGATCCGCTTGGGCCACCCCTACGAAGGACACAACCTGTTCTTCCAGACCGACGGCGCCTCGATGCACAAGATCGGGCTCGACTTGAACCTCGAGGTCGGTGGAAACAAGAAGGAAATCATCCTGGGCAACTCGCTGAAGGTGAAGAAGGGGAGCTCGAAGTCGGTAAAGTCCGGGCACTCCGTCGACGTCTTCTTCGGCTCGAAGGAGAGCTACTTCTTCGGCACGAAGCTCGACGTCTTCGCGGGCGCGCAGCTGAGCCTCAAGGCCGCCGCGCAGGCGGAGTTCTGGGCGACGCTGAAGCTCGACGTCGGACGCGGGGTGAAGATCGAGTCGGTCTCTCAGGTGTCGATCAAGCTGAGCGCGCTCCTGATCCACGGATGAAGGTCGTCAAGCCGCAGATGCTCGGGGCGCTCGTTCGTCCCCATGAGCGAGCAGGCCGTGCGCGGCTCGCGGTCGCGTCGCTCGCCTACTTCGCCTTCGATGCGCCCGACCGCTTGCTGCACGAGGTCGCGATGTGGCGCTTCGTGGCCGCGGCGCTGTCCGGTGCGCCGCTCGACGTCGGACTCGACAAGCCACGCGGCGAAGTGCTCGTCCACGGCTCGTGTCACGCGCCCGGCGGTGAGCCCGCGGCGGAAGTGAAGGTGCGGGTCCGCTGCGGCCCCATCGACAAGCGGCTCGTCGTCTCCGGCGATCGCGTCTTTCGCGACGGGAGGCCGAGCGTCCCCGAGCCCTTCGTCGTCATGTCCCTCGACCCGACCCGCGCCTATGGCGGATCTGCATTTCCTGAAAACCCGTGCGGCAAAGGCGCACCACAGCGCGACGGTGAGGACAGCGAGGGGCGCGCGCTGCCGAACGTCGAGCTCGAGTCCGACCGCCTCACGGACCCTGACGCTCGCCCCCGTCGGCCAGCCGGGCTCGGGCCCCTCGAGCCTACGGCGCCGTCGCGGCAGCGGCGCGCGGGCACGTACGACGAAGGGTGGCTTCGCGAGCGGGCGCCGTTTCATCCCGACGACCTCGACGCGAGCTTCTTCAACGAAGCACCAGACGATCAATGGCTCGACGGATTCTTCGGCGGCGACGAGCGCTACGTCCTCGAAGGCCTCCACCCGACGAAGCCGCGACTGGAAGGGCGACTCCCGGCGCTCGTTGCGCGGGCATTCATCGAGCGACGTGGCCGGCGCGACCTCGAGGAGCTCGAGATGCCCCTCGAGACGGTCCATCTCTTCCCGGAAGGAGAGCGCGGCATCGCGATCCATCGAGGCGTGGTGGACGTCGAGGAGGACGATGCGAGCGACGTCGAGGCGCTGGTGCTGGGGTTCGAGGTGCGCGGCGCCCCACGCACGGCCGAGCACTACGCCGGGGTCCTCGCCGCGCGCCGAGATCCCGAGCGCGCCGAGTCCCTCTTGCGCGATGGCGACCTGTGCCCGATCCCTCCGCCGGACCTCGTCCCGCTCCCCGAGGAGAAACTCTCCGACATGGAAGAGCTCCTCGCGCGAAAGGGACACCTCGAGGCGAACCTGAAGCGCGGAGCCGCGCACGAGCAGGCCGAGAGCGAGCGCGCGCACGTCGAGGCTGGGCTCACCACGAGCGGCCCGACGGCTCCTCCGCCGCTCGACGACCTCGGCGCCATCGCGGCCTCTCTTGCCGAGGAGCGCCGCGCGGCCGAGAGCGCTCGCGCGACGGTCGAGGCCGAAGAGCAGCAGCGCATGCGAGCGTTCGGCATCCGCTCGGCCGTAGCGCCCGAGGCGCGTGGCGTCGGTGGACCGCCCACCTTTCGAGCCGAGGACGAGCTCGAGAACCTTCGCGCGCAGGAGACGCTGGCAGCGAATGCAGGCGTCGCGCTGCCGTTCGTCGCGGAGCGGCTGGCCGACCCCGAGTTCGAGCGGCGCCTCCGCGCGCTCGAAGCGATGGAGCACGACACCTACCGCCGCACCGCGCACCGACAGCCGCCACCTCGGCCGGTCTCGGAGTCGGAGGCGCAGGCGAAGCGCGACGAGCTCGTGCGTCGGGTCGCGGCTCACCTGTCGTGCGACGGCGTCGATCTCACGGGCGCGAACCTGCGTGGCCTCTCGCTCACCAACGCCGACCTCTCCGGAGCCTTCCTCGAAGCGGCCGACGCGACCGGCGCGGATCTGTCGGGTGCGCGTCTCGACCGCGCGGTGCTCGCCCGCGCGGTGCTCGAGCACGTGAACCTCCAATGCGCGTCGCTGCGCCGAGCCAACCTCGGGCTCGCTCGACTTGCAGGCGCGAGCGCCGCCGCCGCAGACCTCACGGAGGCGGTGCTCGAGGAGGCCCGTCTCGGCGACGCCGACATGACAGGCGTCAATCTCGAGGGCGCGCTGCTGGTGGGCGCGCAGCTAGCCTCGGCCGACCTGACGGGAGCCCGCGCGCGTGAGCAGGTCTTGCACAAGGCGTCGCTCGCCGGTGCGCGGCTCGCGGGCGCGGACCTGACGCGAGCGAGCCTCCTCGAGGTCGACCTCGTCGGCGCCGACCTCGCCGGTGCGACCCTGACGTCCACGCTCCTCCTCGGCGTGCGGGGAGAGCGTGCCGTCCTGACGGGCGCTTCGGCCGAGAACCTCCGCGCGGTCCTCGGGACCTCGCTCGCCTCGGCCGAGCTCTCCGGAGCCGTGCTCCGAGACGCGAACCTTCGCGAGACGAACCTCGTCGGCGCCGATCTCGACCGAGCCAACCTCGAGCGCGCCGATCTCTCGGGGGCCGATCTTTCGGATGCGAACCTCGAGGCGGTGCGAGCCATCGACGCGCGCCTCGTACGGACGCGCCTCGACCGCGCGGATGCGACCTTCGCCGACCTGCGCTCGGCGTCGCTTGCCGGAGCCCACCTCGGCGGCGCCGACCTCGGAGCTGCGAGCCTCTTCCGTGCCGATCTCTCGCGTACCGAAGAAGACGAGGACACGAACCTCGACGAGGCGAACCTCACCCAGGCGCGGCGAGTGTCCCGGCGGAGGCGCGATGCTGACCGCTGAGCTCGAGGCGCGGGTGCAGCGCGGAGAGGTGCTCGTCGGCCTCGATCTCTCCGGCTGCGACCTGACGGGCTGCGATCTTGCCGGCGCGCTGCTCGAGGGGGTTCGGCTGCGCGGGGCGCGGCTCGATGACGCGCGGCTCGACGAGTCGCTCCTGACCGCGGTCGACCTCGAAGGAGCGTCGCTTCGCGGCGCGAGCCTAAGGCAGGTCGTCCTCCGCTCGTCGAAGGCGGAGCGCGCGGTGCTCGCGGGAGCGACGGCCGTGGGGCTTCGCGCGCTCGACACCTCGTTCGCGCGCGCCGATCTCTCGTGCTGCGATCTAACCCTCGCGACCCTGTCGGGTGCGACGCTCGCGCGCGCGTGCCTCCGGGGCGCGCGCCTCGACCGTACGGTGCTCGTCGATTGCGACACGTGCGGCGTGGATCTCTCCGACGCGAGCTTGCTCGGCACGACGCTCCTCGCCGCCGACCTCTCCGAGGCGACGCTCGACGGCGCGCGCTTCGAGGACGCGATCCTCGAGCGGGTGCGCTTCGATGGACGACGCCTCGACGGGGCGTGGCTCGCCGGCTCGCAGCTCATGGGCGGCTCGCTCGTGGGCACCTCGCTCCGGGGAGCGAACCTTCGGGGCTGCAACCTGAAGGATGCGGCGCTGACCCGGGCCGACCTCGCGGGCGCCGAGCTCGAGCGGGCCTTCCTCTTCGGTGCGGACCTCGCCGCCTCCTCGCTCGCGCGTGCTCACGCGGTCGAGGCCGTGCTCGCCAGCGCCAACTTGACGGATGCCAACCTCGAGGGCGTCGACCTCGAGCGAGCCGTCCTCACGGCGGCGCGCCTTCCCCGGGCTCGGCTCGTCGACGCGCGGCTCGCCTACGCCGACCTCTCTCACGCGGATCTGACGGGCGCGGACTTCACGGGGGCTTGTCTCGAGCGGACGCGCCTGCACCGCGTGCGCGACGAGGGGGCCCTGCACCTCGACCGCGGGCTCGCGGTCGGTGACGACGAGGCGCTCGCCGCCGCCGAGGACTTCGCTCCACCGCCCCTTCGCTCCGCCCCATGACGACCACGCTCCGACCTTCGAGGAAGACCCCGCCACCATGAACGCTCCCATGAGAACCCTTGCCACGAGGCCCTCCGTCGCTCACGCCGCTCCCCATGAGACGGGCGTCGTCACACGCTGCGACGGAGCGAAGCTCGTCGTTCGGACCCGGGCTGACCTCGTCACCGCCGAGCGCGCGGTGAGCTGCCTCGTCGAGCCCGACGTCGGCGACCGAGTGCTCCTCGCGCGCGACGACGAGGGCGCAACGTTCGTGCTCGCGGTGCTGCGTCGCAACACGCCGGACGCGACCACACGGCTCTCGCTCGAGGGTGACGTCGCCCTCACGGTCGAGTCCGGCTCGCTCGAGGTGTCGGCGCGTGACGGGGTGACCATCGCGTCCCCCGGTGAGGTGGCGCTCGTCGCCGGCGAGCTGAGAGCGGCCGCGTCGCGGGCGCGGACGGCGCTCGGCGAGCTCGTTCACGTCGGGGCCAGCGTGCTCGGCCAGGTCGATACGGTGAAGCTCGTCGGTCAAGCGCTCGATGTCGTGGTCGAGCGCTCGATCGCGCGGGCGAAGCGGGCCTTCCGCTTCGTCGAGGAGAGCGAGACGGTACGCGCAGGTGAGCTCGATCACCGCGCCGAAGGGCTCGCATCGCTACGGGGCGCGCACGCGCTCGTCACCGCCGAGAAGCTCGTCAAGATCGACGGCGGTCAGATCCACGTCGGCTGAGGAGGACCGCGATGTACGCAAACAACCAAAAGGGTGGCGTCGACGCGGGCTTCGCGGACGTGTGCCTGACGCCGGTCGGAGGCGCTCCCGTGCCCGTGGCGTACCCGAACACCGCGAGCGGCGCGATGGCCGTCGGCGCCGCGCACGCCGTCTTGTTCGGCGGGGGCCCCGCTCATCACCTTGGCACCGTCGTGCCCATGACGACCGGCGACGCACCAGGGGTCGCGGGTGGCGTGACCTCGGGCACGGTGATGGGACCGTCGCGCCACGTCACCGCTGCGACGACCTGCCTCGTCGGCGGGATGCCTGCGACCAGGCTTGGCAGCGCCACGAGCCAAAACGGAACGAACTGCCCGGGCGCACGGGTGGTGCCGCCGCAGCTGAAGGTGCTGCTGCTGGCAAAGTAGCGCGCGCCCGGTCGTGCTGTCGACCGCGTCGCTGGTGCTGGTCGACGGCGTCGCCGATCGCGCCGCACCGAAGAGCTACCGCGAGCTGCTGAGCCGCTTCGAGACGAAACACTTCGCGGTCGTCACCGGCGACGAAGACAACACGTTTCGCCCCGAGTGAACGCGCCCTGAGCGGGCTCGCGAGGCCCCCTCGAGCTCAGCCGCACTCGCAGAAGCCGAGCTGGGGTTCGCAGAAGCAGTCGGGACACTCCGCCCACAGGACCGCGCCGGACTCGCACCACACCACGACGTCGCCCAGGCAGTGCCCGAGCGGCGAGATCCCTCCGCACGGATCGCCCGGCGGCAGGTTCGGATTGGGGTTCGGGTTCGGATCGGGGTTCGGGTTCGGATCGGGGTTCGGGCTCTGGTTTCCACCGCCACTGCCGGGGTTCGCGAGCTCCTGGTTGATGAAGTCGAGGAACGCGTCGACGCGCGTGTACACGCCGAACTGCTGGCAGGCGAGATCGCCGTACGAGGTGATCCCCGCGACGACGAGCGAGCCTCCGACGTCAGCGAACGCCGGGCCACCCGAGTCGCCGTTGCACGCGGACTTCCCTTGCTGCGTCGTGTAGTGGAGGGTCGTCGCGTCGAGCTGATCGATGGTCACGTCGACCTCGCGCTTGATGCCGCCGCCGGTCTGCTGCGGTCCGTCGTCGACGCCGAAGCCCACGAGCGTCACGGTCTTGCCGAGCCAGCTCGCGTCCATCGCCTGGTTCATCGGCATCGGCGCGATCGACGCATCGGCCGCGAGCGTCACCACGGCGACGTCGCTCACGAGCTGTTGCGGGTCGTACCCAGGGTGCACGGCCGCGCAAGCGATCGGGAGCAGCTCGGTGAGCTGCGATTGGCTCGAACCGATGCCGAACGCCGCCTGCGACGGGTCCAGGTTCACGACGCAGTGCGCCGCGGTGAGGACGGTGTGGGGACCGATGAGCGTGCCGGTGCAGAACGCCTGGCCTCCCAGGATGAGGGCGACGGCCTCGGGATACGCCGACGTCGGTGCGCCTTCCACGATCGGCAGCGCCTGGGGCGGCGCGCCCTCTAGGGACGGCGAGGGTGACTCGCGCGACGAACAGCCGAGGACGAACGAGAGCGACACGAGCGACACGAGCGACCGACGGATGACCCTGGGGAGACCTCCGCGACACCGTAGAGCGGGCGGCGTGCCAGCCGAGGCGCGCGCGCCACAAGAGCTCCTGCCTAATGAAATTCAGGGCCGCGGCGCGACGTGACGGCGTCGAGGCGCGTGGCGCGCCGTGGCACCTGCTCACCCGGGTGAGCAGGGAGGTGCGACTCGAGTCGTCAGCTCGACCCTTCGAGACTCGGGCCGACCCGTCAGGGCGCGTCGACGCAGGCGGCCTTGCCCTCGACGATCCCGCAGGCCTGCCCGAGGATGCTGCAGTCGGTGCGCGTCACCTGCTGGGGCCCCTCGGTCGCTGCGACGCATCGCACCGCCGTCGTGAAGGCGTCGCAATGGCCCTCGACCGACACGCCCTCGCAAGGCCCGGTGGCGCTGTCGATCATCGGCTGCGCCTTCTCACCGAGCGTCGCGTACACCTCGCCGACGGTGCTGCACGGGTAGCTCGCGCCCTTGAACGAGCCCGAGACGACCGCGACGACGGTGAGCTTGCCGTCGATGGTGGCGACGAGCGGGCCGCCCGAGTCTCCGCTGCAGGGCTGCGCGTCGCCCGGGCCCATGCCGAGGTAAGCCTCGTGACCTGCGAGCAAGGTGAGGTCGTAGAGCTCGTCGAGGCGGGTCTTGTTGGCGTCGATCCACGCCTGCGACTCGTGCTTCGCCATGTGCGCGTCGAAGGCCTCGCGCGTCGGGAAGATGCGGTGCATCGGCTGCCCCTCGACCGCCTGGAGCGTGAGCGTGCCGGCCTTGCGCGTGCCGCTCGTCCGTTGGCGATCCTGGACGCCGTAGCCGACTGCGGCGAACTTCTTGCCGACCTCGGCGCCCGACAGATGGGCCTTCGCCCAGGGCATCGGCGTCACGTCCTTCACCGGCTCGGCGAGGATGTAGACGGCGACGTCGCTCCCGAAGTCGACCATCCCACCCTCGTCGAGCGGCGAGAGGAGCACGTTCACCGCCTGGACCACCTGCTTCGGGGCGTGCGAGTCCGCGCCGACCGCGAAGTAGATTTTTTCGTACGCGAGGCGCGGCGTCTCACCGGCGGCCGATGTCGCGCAGTGCTTCGCGGTGAGCACCGCCTTGGGGCCGATCAGCGTCGCGGTGCAAAAGTAGTCGAAGGCTCCGTCCGCGTCCTTCGTCCCCATGGCGCCGACAGCGTCGAGGCGGGGGCTCGAGGCGTCGACCCCGCCGATGATGTCCGACGCGCCGCTGTCGACGTCGCCGCCGAGGCAGCCCGCGAGCGTGACGAGGGCGAGCGGCGCGACGAGGCGGGCGGCGTTCATGCGCGCGGATTTAGCAGAAATTCCCGCCTCCCGTCCACTCTAGGGGGCCGAGCGGGCGAGGCTCACGCGTCGCGGTGCACGGTGTCCGGCGAGAAGGCGGGCAGGCATACGGCGATGTATTCGGCTCCGTCCGGTCCGGGCGTCGAGTAGCGGACCCACTCGCCGGCCCGCGTGAGGACGGCCTCGCCCGCAGCGATCACCAGCGTCGAGCCGTCTTCGCAGCCGACGTGGAGCGCGCCGTGGAGCACGACGGTGTACTCGTCGAAGGCTGGCCGCTGACCGGGCTCGACCCAACCAGACGGGGAGCGCATGTGCGCGATGCTGAGCCGCGGCTCGCCGTTGTTCACGCGCCCGACGTACTCATCGATGAGCTTGGGCTTGTTGCCGGCCGGCGTGATCCGAGTGGGCGTGGCAAGGTGCGTGGGCATGGCGCAAGCATCTTCACCCGAGCCACCCCACCGCGCCAGAGCTCGCGCCGGGATCCGCGCCGATATTGACCCCGCGCGCGGCCTTTGCGACCGTCTTCTGAGTCAAGCCCACGGTGCTCGGAGCCCTATGTTTAACCGCACCACACCCCTCGCCCCCCCCGTGCGCCGGAAGCGGCGAGCCGAGCGCCGCCACGTCGAGACGCGGGGGCACCACCCGTGACGCTCGAAGCGCGCGCGCCCGGAGAAGCCGGCGCCGGAGGAAGCCTCACGCCGTCCGAACGTAGCGTCGTCGCGCTCCTCGCGATGGTGCAGTTCGTCAACGTCCTCGACTTCATGATGGTGATGCCGCTCGGGCCGGACTTCGCCCGCGCGCTCGCCATCCCGACGTCGGAGCTCGGACTCATCGGAGGGAGCTACACGGCCGCGGCGTCGGTGAGCGGCCTCATCGCGGCGTTCATGGTCGATCGCTTTCGTCGCAAGCGGGCGCTCGTCGTCACGATGGCCGGGCTCGCCATCGCCACCCTCGGCGGCGCGCTCGCGACCGGTCTCCCCTCGCTGCTCGTCGCGCGCGTGCTCGCGGGAGCCTTCGGCGGACCGGCCACCTCGCTCGCGCTCGCGATGGTCGCGGATGCAGTCCCCGTCGCGCGCCGTGGGCGAGCGCTCGGCATCGTGATGGGCGCCTTCTCGATCGCCTCGATCGCCGGCGTGCCGGCGGGCCTCGAGCTCGGACGTCTCGGCGGCTGGCGCGCCCCGTTCCTCGGGGTCGGCCTCCTCACCTTCGCCATCGTCGGCGCCATGGCCTGGAAGATGCCGGACGTCGGCGCGACGCCGAGCCGAGAAGCGCTCACGCTCGAGCGGCTCGTCCGGCAGATGCGCGGGCGCGACAACGCGCTGTCGCTCGTCGCAGGTACGGTCGTTCTGTTCGCGAATTTCCTGGTCGTTCCAAACATCGCGTCGTTCGCCCAACGAAACCTGGGCTACCCGCGCGATCGGGTCGGGCTCATGTACCTCTGCGGCGGCGCGGCGAGCCTCGTCTCGATCCAGCTCGCGGGCCGCGTGATCGACCGCTTCGGCGCGCGCTACGTGTCGTTCGTAGGGACGGCGACGGCGATGGTCGCGGTCTGGCTCGCGTTCCTACGCGCAAGCTCGCTGCATCCGATCGCGTTTTCGACCCTCTTCATGGCAGGCGCGTCGGTGCGCGCGATCGCGTTCAACACGCTGACGAGTCGCGTGCCGCCGCCAACCGAGCGCGGCGCGTTCATGTCGCTGCAGTCGACGGTCCAGCACCTCGCGTCCGCGTTGGGAGCGTTCGTCTCATCGCAGCTCCTCACCTCCGACGACGCCGGCAGGCTCCTCGGGCTCGACCGCGTGGCGACGTGGTCGCTCGTCCTCTCGGTCTCGGTGCCGCTCCTCGTGGCTGCGCTCGAGCTCGGCATCAACCGCCGCGATGCGACGCCCTCGGCGGCAGAGCCGGCGCCCTCCTCGTAACGGCGCCCCGAGAGGCACGAAGCCCCACGGGGCGCGCGGGTGACACGGGCGGCAATTCGCCGAGCGTCGAGAGCGCCGAAGCGACTCAGCCCGGGTCGATGACCTTCACGTTGGCGGCCGACGAGCAGCTGGCCGTTCCGGTGACCTTGCAGCCCGCCTTCTCGCAGACCTTCCGGCGGTCGAAGCTGTCGCTACCGCGCTGCTTGCACTGGTCGGGGCCACCCGAGGACTTCTCGCAGAGGTAGCAGTTCTCTCCGGCGTCTGCGGTCGACGGCGAGATGCCGAAGATCATGAACCCGAGGGTGCCCGCGGTGAACACCGCCGCCGCTGCGCGAATAATTTTCTTCATACGTTCATCTCCCACTTGCACCGCCTCGTGGCGGTTTTGAGGGCGGAGCATCTCACCCGCCGCCCGCGGGCGCCACTCCCTTATCACTTCGGGGCCTCAATCGGCGCGCAGGTCGAGACGCCCGCTCCGACGATGATGAACCCGACATCGGTCATGTAGTTCGCGAGGACCGAGCCGTCCGACGGCCGGTAGCGCGAGACGCGCGAGTGCGAGAGGCCGTCCGAGGTGTAGAGGTAGAAGTCGCCGCCCCAGAACGAGAACGCCCACGCCGACGGGGTCGGCACCTCGGGAAGCTCCTTCGACGAGAGGATCTTCGAGGTCGTCTTGTCGATCTCGGCGACCTGCACCGGCGTGGTCGTGAAGAACCCGAAGAGCCGTCCGTCGCCCGTCCCGGTGAGCTCGGCACTCTTACCGGTGAGCGCGCCCGAGAACGCACCGATGGGCGTGAGGAGGTTCTTGCCGAGCTCGAACGAACCGAGGCCGATGCCGTTGCTGGTGCCGGCCACGTAGAGCGTCTCTTGATCGCTACCGTTTCCGTTCGACGAGAAGCCCATCCCGAGCCGGTACCAACCGAACGGGAGCGGCAAGGGGCCACCCTTGCAGCTCGCGTCCTTGGTGCTGACCGGGTAGAGGGCGCCCTGGTTGTCGCTCAAGAACCCGTCGGTCCCGACATAATTGACCCACGCGGTCGCGTCGCGGTCGACGGCCATCGAGTTCGGCTGCAGCGCGGTGTTGCAGCCCAGCGCGCCGATCTTCTTAAAGAGCTGCTTGTCGGGCTGAAAGCTGTAGAGCTCGTTCGAGGTCGAGAGCACGTAGACGTACGTCGCGGCCTCCGAGCAGTCGTCTCCGCCTGACGCGCCGGTGCTCGTCGCGCCGGCCCCCGAGCCGGAAAAGTCCGTCCCGCCGACCCCGAGCGACCCGCTCGAGTTCGAGTTGGTGCCCGTCGCCCCGCCGCTCCCTGCTTGAGCGTCGGTGTCGATCTCACGGTTCGCGGCAGCGCTGCAGCCGAGGAGCAGGGGAAGGAGCAAGTCTATGAGGTTGACGGTACGCATGGGCATTGGGGTGAGAAAGCGAGCGCTCGAGACTCTGAGGATAGCGACGCGTGGGCCCTCGACGCAACGTGAGCCCGCCGACCCTCGCCGCAAGCGCGCGGAGGTCTGCTAGGCTCGCTAGACGTGAAGGCCCCCTCTCGCAACGTGCTCGGCGGTGAGCTCGCCGACTGCTCTCAGGCGCCGCGCACCGGCTTCTTTCGCGATGGCTGTTGCAATACGAACGACCAGGACCGCGGCTCGCACACCGTCTGCGCCGTCGTGACAGCCGAGTTCCTCGACTTCTCGCGGATGCGCGGCAACGACCTCTCGACGCCGCGGCCCGAGTTTCAGTTTTCTGGGCTGAAGCCCGGCGATCGTTGGTGCCTCTGCGCGGCGCGCTGGCGCGAGGCGTTCGACGCGGGGCGCGCCCCGCTCGTCGTGCTGACCGCGACGCACGAGCGCGCGCTCGAGGTCTGCGAGCTCGAGGACCTGAAGCGTCACGCCATCGACATGAACTGACGAACTCAGCCGGCGTCGACGAACTTCCCGGGGCAGAGGCGCTGGGCCGCCGCCCACGGATCGTCGCTGTCGCGAATCACGGGGAACGTGAATGGCAGCGCGAGCTCGGTCACGAACTCGGGCGGCTCGTCCGCGACGACGAGCTGCCGCAAGAGGCGGACGGCGATCGGGTACCAGCGCGCAGCGTCGCCCCGCCAGCGAACGTGGATGCGGTGACCGGCGTTGTCCGTGTCGGCGCGAAGGAACGCGACCTCCTCGGCGAGGATCGACTCGAACGCCTCGCGCGAGACCCGACCGTGGCGGACCTCGGCCCAGAGCTCCCAGCGCGAGCGCTCGGTCGTCGCGAGGTCGTCCATGATTCTCACGCCGATCCGCTCGCCCGCGGCGTTCTTCAGGGTGGCGGGGAGCGCGACGCAGCCGTTCCCGGCGAGCCAGTCCGCGAGGTACTGCAGCGCTTGAAACACGTTGTAGCGGACCTCGACAGGGTCGTCGTTCGCGATGACGTCGGACAGCTCGAGATCGGCCGCGAGCACGCCGCGCAGGTAGCGCGGATCGGCGTGGTCGAGGCCAGGAGCGTCCCCGCCGAAGACGAAGCGAAGGAGCGGCCCCTGCTCCCGCGGGTCGGGCACGATCGCACGCACGAGCGCGTCGAGGGTCCCGTCGGACGGCTCGCGCTCGTGGCGGCGCCACGCCTCGACCAACGCGATGCCGATGCGGACGAAGTCGGGGTGCGCGACCCAAAAGCCGTCGAGGCCTCGACGGAGCTGCGTCACGACGTCGCGGACGTAGCCGACCATGCTGACCTCGAACGAGCCAGGCTCGCTGTCTTCGAACAAGACGCCGTACATACCGCCGAGCTTCAGGGCACCGAGCGGGCCGAGCTTCTCGACGAGGATACGGTGCGACTCGCGGATGTTGTTGATGACGATGTTCGGATCGGCCTTCACCGGGATGCGGTAGCGCGGATCGGCGCGGAAGAGCCGCGCCGTCGAGGCGAGGAAGTCGTGCCACCCGAGGCTGCCGCCCACGAAATACGGCGCGAGCGCGGTCGCGATCTCGCGGATACGGAAGATGGCGCGCGGGTTCTCGAACACCACCATCACGCGCACGCTACCCTCGACGTAGGCCTCGTCACGGGCTCGGACCGCTGCCTCGGTCGTACGGATCAGCGTCGCGAGGTAGGCCGCCTCCTCTTCGTTCTCGAGCTTTGGGAAGTAGACGCAGAGCGCCTCGGGACGGCGGCGGTTGTGCCAGACGTGAAGCACCAGATCGAGCAGGTGGAGCGGCAGCGGCTCGCCGTCGAGCAGGTGACTCCCATCTGGGAGCGCGAGACCGGGCACTCGCTTGATGGGTCGCGCACGCCCTTCGTTCGCG
The DNA here is from genome assembly GCA_016875405.1 of Deltaproteobacteria bacterium. GTDB lineage: Bacteria > Myxococcota_A > Polyangia > Polyangiales > Polyangiaceae > SYFR01. Next base: position 34,606 of record VGRJ01000003.1, read on the forward strand.
AGCTGATAGCGCTTGCCGCGCTGCGCGTCCTCGAACGAGAGCGTCCCGGCGAAGCAACCGAGCAGGTTGTCGCACGCCTTGAGGAAGCTCCGCATGATCGGAGTCTTCGAGTCCTCGTCGTCGGCGCCCCAGCGCGGGACCTGCTTCGACGCATGGACCAGTTCCGCAACGATCGCAGGCTCGTCGGGCCGGCGACGATGCAGCGCGTTCATCGCGTTGACGGACATGCGTGCGTCGTCGGGCGGGCCAAACAGCGTGATCTGCTCGCCCTCGAGGTAGGGCGGGACCGAGACCTTCGGGGCCGGCGACTCCGGGAGCGGCCCGAGGACGACGCGACCACGCTCATCGACCGCGCCGATCATCGTGCCGTACGCGGGGTCGTCGAACGCCAGGCAGCGGTTGCCATGGACGAGCCCTTCCGTGCCTCGGTCGAGGAAGCGGCGATCGATCGCGCGCTGCGCGAGGATGCGCTCGAGCTCCTGTCGAACCGCGCGCCACACCTCGACGACCAGCGCGAGCGCCTCGTCGGTCAAGAGGTGCGCAAACTCGGCGCGGAGGCCCGCCGCGACCCGCAGGCCCGGCACCGCGTCGACGGGGTCGGCGAGCCGAGCGAGCTCGGCGGAGAGGGGAGCCGGGAGAAATTCGAGGTAGGTCGGGATGGGCATCGACGACTCCTTCGCGTGGGCAGCGCCCCGAGAAGAGGGACGACTAGACCACGGATCGCGCCGAGAATCCTACCCTGCGGCGTCGCGTGCGCCGGGGCTCAGGACAGAGCCCGGTCGCGGACGATCACGACCGCGCCCTCCCCCACCGCGCGAACCGAGACCTCGTCTCCGAGCGCGCAAATGGTCTCGCCTCCGTTTTTCACCGCGAGCCGCGCGCCATCGTCGACGCGCTCGAGCCAGAGCCCGCCCTCGGCGGTGCCCTGCTCGCGGAACGGAACGATCACGTCGATCGGCGGCTCTTCGAGGGCGACATGCACAACTGCCGTCGAGACCCCCATCACGGTCCCACGGCGGAGCGGGCGCTCCTGGAAGGCGAGCTCCGCGTCGGCGCCGAGCACCGTCGCGACCACCGCGCGGTCGACCTCGCGATCGAGCCGACGCTGCAGATCCTTCGAGCGATTGGCGGCCTCGATGACCTCTCTGCGGATCGCCTCGTCCTCCTCGCGAGGTCGCGCGCCACGCCCGTTGAGGCGCTCGATCGCCTCCTTGTGGCAGAAGACCCCGACCATCTCGCGCATCGGCGCGGTGAAGCGCGCGTACACGGCCTCGCCGACGCCGAAGTGAGACGACGCCTCGCTCGCGAAGGTCGAGCGTCCGTTCAACACCATCGCCTGACGGTGAAGCGCGCGCGCGAGGCGCGCGTCCGGCCCCGAGGTCGGGAGCCGCTCGAGGTAGCCGGCGAGCCCGAGCTCGGCGGCGCGACGGTAGACCCACGGGTCGTCGGGGAGGCCACGGCCCGACGCAACCTTGCGGACAAGCCGCTCGAAAGCGGCGAGGCGCTCGGGCTCGGGTGGCGCATGCACGCGGTAGATCGGCTGGACGAAATCGCCCGTCGCCTCGGCGAGCCAGCGCGCGCCGAGCGCGTTGCAGAGGATGCTGAGCTGCTCGTTGGCGAGCTCTGCGGGGCCGCGGCGCTCGCGAACCACCGAAATTGTCCCGTCGGCGTCGAGCCGAACGGCCGCGTCGACGCGCGCGTAGCGCACCATCTGCCTGCGATCCTCATGGTTCGAGCGGAGCTCTCCGACCCGCCCAAGGAGCGTGAGGCTCTCCTCGGCTTCGTGCCCGGCGAGCGCGGCGCGGCGCGGCTCCTCGAGGAGCGCGTCAACGTCCTGAAAGCTCAGCTTGGCGCGGCTTCGGATGCGACCGCGCACGAGCGCATAGCCGAGCACCGAGCCCTGCGCGTCGAGCCGAACGTCGAAGACGAGGGCACGGCGCTCGACGTTGGGTCCGAGCGAGACGAGCCCCTCGGAGAGGGCTCGCGGAAGCATCGGGACGGAGTACCCGGGCAAGTAGAAGCTCGCGCCGCGACGCAGGGCCTCGCGAAACAGCGCGCTCCCCGGAGCGACGTAGAACGACGCGTCGGCGATCGCATAACGGAGGCGGAAACCGGCGCCGTCGCGGGCGACGTGCAACGCTTGATCGAGATCACGCGTCAGCGGACCGTCGACGGTCACGAACGGCAGCGCCCGCAAGTCCTCGAGGGCCGGATCGTCGATGCGCGGGTCGGCCTCGTGGGCGCGCACCTCGGCGAGGACCTCGTCCTCGAAGCGGTCATCGAGCCCAAGGTCGAGCGCGAGCGCGCGGAAGTCGTGGATGGTCTGCATCAAGAAGGGCCGACGCACGAGGGGTCCGACGGCCAGGCATCATCCCACGTGCGCCTACGACCCGAAAGCGCCGACACACGAGCGGATGCGCTTCGAGTATTCTCCGAGTGACGCGACGATCTCGCCAAGGCCACGCATGCGCTCCGACCCTCGCCAACTCGCCCTGCTCGCCTTCGCCGTCGTCGCGTCGAGCTGTACCGGCACGCTCGGAGGCAGCGTGCCTGCGGGCGGCAGCGGCACAACCTCGGGAGGCGCGGGCGGCGACGCGATGGCCGCGGGCTCGAGCACGACGGCCAGCAGCGCGGGAGGCGGCGGCGGCACCTGCGCGCCGGGGGCGAGCGAGATCTGCAACGGCCTCGACGACGACTGCGACGGGGTGGTCGACGGGCTGAGCTGCGATGACGGCGACCCCTGTACGCTGGATGCCTGCAAAGGGCAGAGCGGTTGCGCGCACGAGGCCGCAGCGGACGGCACGCCGTGCGACGCGGGGAAGGCCTGCGTGTCGGGCGCGTGTGTCGCGCTCGAGAGCTGCGGAGACGGCAAGGTCGACGCGCCCATCGAGGACTGCGACGACGGGAACGTCGACGACGGCGACGGGTGCCAATCGATGTGTCGTGCGCCCCTCGCGTACCCCGCGCGCGACGCTTACCGCGTGAAGGGCCTTCAGCCGGACTTCTGGCCGAGCCTCGACGAGATCGCCGGCAACAACACCGGCGGGGTTGCGATGAATCTAGTGTGGGCGACCTGGGAGCCCGCGCCGAAGGCACCGCCCTGTGCGTCGAGCGAGCAGGAGTACGATGGCCGCTGCTTCGTCGTGGACGCGGCGGTCGACCAGGCCATCGGGAAGTGGACTCAGCTTGGGCTGGTCGTCACGGCCGTCGTGTACGGAGTCCCGGCGTGGGCGCGCACCGGTCACCCGTGCTCGCCCGCCGCGCCTGGCTTCGAGATCTTCTGCTCTCCTGACGACGCGCAGGAGTACGGCCGCTTCGCCGGAATGCTGGCTCGTCGCTACGACGGCCTCCACGGCCACGGTCGCCTCGCAGATTTCGTGATCCACAACGAAGTGAACGCGAACGACTGGTTCGACATCGGGTGCGGACAGGGCGTCCCATGCGATGTGAACGCATGGCTCGACGCCTACGCCGCGAGCTACGTCGCCGCGTTCGATCGCATCGTGAAGGATCAACCCGCGGCGCGCGTGCTGGTCTCGCTCGACCATCATTTTGGGCCCGCCTTCGACAAGCCCGGCGCAGCGAACCCGCTCGTCTCCGGCATGACGCTGCTCGAAGGGCTCGACGCGCGCGCAGGCGGGCGCCCCTGGCGCGTCGCGTTTCATCCGTACCCGCCAAACCTCCTCGCGCCACAGTTCTCGCCCGACGACTTTCCGCGCGTGACGTACGGCAACCTCGGGACGCTCGTCGGCTGGCTCCGGCGGCGCTTCCCCGGAAACTCCGCAGCCTGGACGATCCAGCTCACCGAGAGCGGGGTGAACTCGCTCGGCCCGAGCTCGACGGCGCAGGCGCAGGCCGAGGGCGTGTGCCGCTCGTTCCGCAACGTGCTCGGGACGCCCGGCGTAGAGAGCTACATCTACCACCGCATGAAGGACCACCCCGACGAGACCAAGGCGGGCCTCGGCGTCGGCCTCCGCGACACGAACGGCGCCGCCAAGCCCGCGTGGTCCGTGTGGGCGATGGCGAACCGCAACGATCTCTCACCGCCATCCCTCTCGTGCGGCTTCGAGGAACTGCCGTACACGCGCGTGACGCGCAGCTTCTTGAAGAGCCGCGGCCACTGGGCCTCGAGCCGCCTCGCACCCCCGAGCTTCACCGCCGAGCAGAGCTACCGGCTCTTGCGCGACGAGGCTCCGGGGACGACGCTGCTCTTCGAGTGCCGCGTCGGTGACCACAACGTCCTCACCACCGACGTCGGCTGCGAGGGCTTGGAGCCCCTCGGCCCCGTTGGCTACGCTTACGTCAACGCCGAGCCGGGCACCGTGCCGCTCTACCGCTGCCGCGTCGGTGCGGGCGTGGATCACTTCATCTCGTCGAATCCGACCTGCGAAGGTCAAACGGTCGAGTCGCTGCTCGGATACGTGCTGCCTTGAGCGGCACGAGCGAGGAGCCTCACGGGACGACGCACACCAGCTCGACGCCGAGGGCGGGCGGCGACGAGGCCCAAGCGCCGTGATTGCAGGACTCCGCGGTCTTCTCGAAGCAGAGCAGGTAGGGCCCCGGCGTCGAGGCAGCGAGGAGGGGGAAATTGGCGAACGCGGAGGACGACGAGCAGCTGCCCGAACCCTGATACGGGCAGCTCTACGGGGCGCCGGGAAAGAACCCTGCGAGGACTCGGAAATCACACCCGGTGAACAGGCTCGTGAACTCGAACCCGACCGAGGCGCTAAACGAAGCCCCGGCCTTGACGGTGATGTGGGTCTTTCCGCTGACGCTCACCGCGTTGATGGCGATCCCTGCCATGCCGTCCGAGTCGCTCATGGCGTGCGGCAGATCGTCGAAGTCCCCGTTGCAGTCGTCGTCCTCGCCGTTGCACACCTCATCGGAGGCGGCGATGTCCGGGACGCACTCGGCCTTGCCGGCGACGCACGCGGCCGCGGTGACGAGCGCGGCGCACAGCGGCTCGCGTCGAGTGGGTACTTGGCATCCGAGGCGTTCCGCAACTCCATTCATCCCCCGATTTCGGGGCCATCGCGCCCCGCGCGATTCCGGTTCGTCGTTCGTCACGGGATGCACTAGGCTCCGTCGGGTCGTGAGCGCGGGGTCGAATCAGCAGCCGTCGATGACGCTCGAGGCGTTGTTCACGCGGCGCTTGCTGATCGTCACGGGCAAGGGGGGCACCGGCAAGACCGTGCTGTCGGCCGCGCTTGCGCGCCTTGCAGCCAAGCGCGGCAAGCGGGTCGTCGCCTGCGAGGTCGGCCGCGATCCGGGCGTGCCCTGCCCGCTACTAGGCCTGCTCGCGCCCGAGCGCCGCGCGACGCTCGAGCCGCAAGATCTCGGAGGTGGGGTCTCGCACGCGCTGCTCCGAGGCGAGGACGGCGTGCGCGAGTTCCTCGGCGAAGCGCTGCCGTTTCGGTTCATGGCCGACCGCGCGCTCAAGGTCGACGCCGTGCGACGCTTCATCGACGCAGCCCCAGCGTTCTCGGAGATGGGCCTCCTCTACCGCGGCATGCGCCTCCTCGACGCCAAGCGGCGCGACGGCAAGCCGGTACACGACGTGATGATCCTCGATGCGCCTGCGAGCGGTCACACACTCGCCTTCGCGGCGCTGCCCGACACGATCGTGAAGGTGTTCACCGCAGGGCCGATCGCGAAAGCCGCGAAGGCCGGCATCGCCATGCTGCGCGACACCTCGGTGACGACCTCGGTGGTCGCGACGCTCCCCGAAGCGCTCCCGGTGAGCGAGGCGCTCGAGCTCGAAGCAGGCCTCCGCGCGCGGAGCCTGCACGTCGGCGCGATCGTCGCGAACCAGGTCCCCCGCGATCCATTCTCGCTCCACGAGCGTGAGGCCCTCGAGCGTGCCCTGCCGCACGAGGTCCTCGGTCGCCGTGAGCTCGCGCGCATCAGCCGGGCAGCGGTCGCCCTCGAGCGGCTCGACGCGCTCGCAGTACCGGTGCTGCGCGTCAACACTTCGACGGCGCGCGGGCGCGCACTCGTCGACGAGGCCTGCCTGAACCTCGACGAGGCGCTCGCGTGAGCGGCACGACGTCGACCCCTGAGCTCGCGTCGCTCCTCGCGACGAAGCGCGTGCTGGTCCTGTGTGGTCCCGGAGGCGTCGGCAAGACGACGACATCCGCGGCCCTCGGGCTCGCCGCCGCGCGCAGCGGGCGGAAGGTCCTCGTCCTCACGATCGATCCGGCACGACGCCTCGCCGACGCGCTCGGGCTGCCGCTTTCGGCCCCAACCCCGCGGGCGGTGCCCGCCGAGCGTCTCGCCGCTCTCGGCCTCGATCTCGGCGCGACGAGCGGCTCCCTCGAGGCGTGGATGCTCGACCCGCGCGTCGTGTTCGAGCGCGTGATCCGCGTCCTCGGGACCCCCGAGCAGACCGAGAAGATCCTGAACACGACGCTCTTCGGTCACCTCTCGGAGCTCGCCGCGGGGATGCTCGAGTACACCGCAGGCGAGGCGCTCTACAGCTTCGCGACCGAGGGGCGCTACGACCTCATCGTGCTCGACACGCCCCCCGCGCGGAACGCGCTCGACTTCCTCGATGCGCCCGAGCGCCTGTCGTCTTTCCTCGAGGAGGGGATCCTGAAGTTCTTCCTCCCGAGCGAGGGCTCGCGCTTCCTCGCGGCCGCGGGGAAGTTCGTCGGCGGAGTCTTCTCGCGCGCGTTTGGCGACGGCTTCGTGTCGGAACTCCAGGTATTTTTTGGGGCGTTTGGCGGGATCTTCGGCGGGATGCGCAAGCACAGCGACGGCGTCGCGGCGCTCCTCGGCTCGGACGACGCGGCGTTCCTCCTCGTCACCTCGCCCGAGGAGGATGCCCGCCGCGAGGCCGAGGTGTTCCGATCCGAGCTCGACCGGCGCAACATGCCGTTCGCGGGCTTCGTCCTCAACCGCTCACTCGCTCGCCTCGCGAGCTGGCCGCACCCCTCGAGCTTCGCCGATTCGACGCCCTCGCTCACGAGCGCCCTCGGCATCCTCGCGCCGATCGCCGACGAGGAGCGACGCGAAGCCGAGTGCCACGCGGAGCTCCTCGCAGAGCTCCGTGCGGTGGCGGGTGAGCGCGGCTTCGCCGTCGCCTCGCCGCTCCTCCTCGATCCCGGAGATGCGCTTGCAGGGCTCGTCACGCTCTCGCGCGAGCTCGTCCGCTGACACCGCGCGAGCTCGACGTGGGGTCTCTTTCCCCGCACCTCGACGCGACGAGACGAGCCCGCTTCGACTAGGCTCCTCGCGCATGACCACCGTCGAGACCCCGGCCGAAGCCATCCGCTCGATCGCGAGCGGGCAACGCGTGTTCGTCCACGGCAGCGCCGCGACCCCGGTGTCGCTCGTGAACGCGCTGTTCGATCGCGCAGGCGAGCTCCGCGACGTCGAGCTCGTGAGCATCAGCACCTTCGGCGACCTCCGCTGGAATCGCCCCGAGGTGCTGAAGAGCTTCTTTCTCAACGCCCTCTTCGTCTCCGAGAACGTGCGCGCGTGGGTCGATGGACCTCGAGGCGACTACGTCCCGGTCTTCCTCAGCGAGATCCCTGGGCTCTTTCGTGATGGCTATCTCCCGATCGATGTCGCGCTCTTGCAGGTCTCGCCTCCAGACGCGCATGGCTATTGCTCGCTCGGGACATCGATCGACGCGGCCGCGACCGCCGCGAGCCTGGCGACGACCGTGATCGCGCAAGTCAACCCGAGGATGCCCCGTACGCTTGGTGACGCGCACCTGCACGTCTCAAAGATCGACGTGATGCTTCACGAGGAGCGCGAGCTCCCCGAGGTACGCTACGCACCCGACGGCGATCCGGTCGCCGCGCGGATCGGCGAACGCGTCGCCGAGCTCGTGGAGGACGGCTCGACCCTGCAGCTCGGAATCGGCGCCATCCCCGACGCGGTGCTCCGTTACCTCGGAGAGCACAAGGGTCTCGGCGTCCACACGGAGATGTTCAGCGATGGCCTGATCCCGCTCGTGGAGAAGGGGGTCGTCACAAACGAGCACAAGAAGGTCGCGCGCGGAAAGATCGTCACGACGTTCGTGCTCGGGACGCGCAAGCTGTACGACTTCGTCGACGACAACCCGCTCGTCGCCTTTCACGACATCTCGTGGGTGAACGACACCTCCGTCATCCGAAAGAACCCGAAGGTCGTCGCGATCAACAGCGCGCTCGAGCTCGACCTCACGGGTCAGGTCTGCGCCGACTCGATCGGTACCCTTCAGTACTCAGGGATCGGCGGTCAAATGGACTTCATGCGCGGCGCGTCGCTCTCCGCGGGAGGCAAGCCCATCATCGCGATCCCATCGACGACCTCGAAGGGCGTGAGCCGCATCGTCCCGCTCCTGAAGGAGGGCGCCGGTGTCGTGACCACGCGCGGGCATGTGCAGTGGGTCGTCACCGAGCACGGCGCCGTGAACCTCTACGGCAAGGCCTTGCAGGAGCGCGCGAAGCTCCTCACCAGCATCGCCGCGCCCGAGCACCGCGAGCGGCTCGAGCGGGCCTACGCCGAGCGCTTCGAGCGAGGCGGCTGAGTCACGGCGGCAAACGCCCGTTTTCGAGGGCGAGCCTTCAGCCGAGGGCGTCCTCGAGCAGCCGGTGAAAGTGGTGTAGACCGCGCTCGTGCGTCGGGCTGTAGCGCCCGCGTCGGTAGGTCGAGCCTTGGAGACCGGACCACGCGCGTCGCGCCACCGACTGATCTTGTTGCTCGACGATATCGAGCGCCCCGCCCGCGCCGACCCCACGGAGCGACTCGTCCCACACGAACGCGCGGTAATGAATGCGCGCCCTGCCGAAGCCCGCGTCATCGATGCGGTTCATGCTGAGCCCCCAGGGGTAGACGTTCACGAGGGTCGCGGGCCAGAGCCAGAACCAGAAGGCCCCGACGCGCTTGCCGGCGTGACGGCCGTACGTCGGAAGGAACGCCGCCTGCTCTTCGCGCGCGATGCCGAGCTGGAGCGTGCCGTGGGCGAAGAGCTCGTGCTCGTAGTTCTCGAGGGAGAGCGTGCGCGAGAGCTCGGGGTGCACGAAGGGGATGTGGAAGGCCTCGAGGTAGTTCTCGAGGTAGAGGAGCCACGGGACGTCGAGGTCGTGCGTGATGTCGCCCCGCGGATCGTAACGCAGCTCGTCGGCCGAGCGCCCCGCGAAGCCGAGCGCCTCGTCGATGGGCGCCCACCAGGCGTCGAACGGGAGGCCCGGCTCGAGCGCCCCGAACGACAGCGGACCGACCGAGCTCGAGGCGAACCGCGGGAGGGCGTCGTCGGGGCCGAGGGCTGCGTCGAAGCCCGGCGCCGCCGCGACGCTCCCATCGGTGCGAAATCGTCGGCCGTGGTAGGGGCAGCGGAGGATCTCTCCGCGACACGGCGCGTCGAGGATCGTCGCTGCGCGGTGCGTGCACACGTTCGAGAGGAGGCGCTCGCCCGCGTCGTCGCGCACGAGCACCGCGGGCTCGCCCGAGAGATCGCACGGGACGAGGGTCGCGTCCTTCGCGGCGGGCGGCTCGAGGAGGAGCGTCCAGCCCGGGCGCCAGACACGCCGGCGGAGCACCTCGTGCACCGCGCGATCCGTGTAGAGCCACGCGGGAGGCGTCCGCGCGAGTGCGAGGTCCGGGTCGATGTCGAGTCGGTGCATCGGCCGGAGGCTAACACCCCGACCGCTCGCGAAGGGCGTCGCTGATGGCACTCCCTCGACGCCCGGCTCGCCGTCGCCTCAGAGCTCGACCGAGCCGAGCAGCGGCACCGTCCCGACGAGCACGTCCTTCGATGCGCGCGCAAAGCGCTCGACGAGCGCAGGCAGGCGCATCGCCGGCAGGGCGCGCACCGGCTCGGTGAGCGGCCGAAAGAAGTCATCCCAATGCGAGAGCAAGACGGCGCGAGGCGCGAGGGTCTGGAGGATCCGCTCGGGATACCGCGGCGTGCTCGCCCAGCCGGCGACGCACACGAGCGCGAGATCGATCGCGCTGCCGCGAGCCCCGAGGTGCTCCTCGACGAGATCGGCGCTCCCGACGTGGTAGAGCGTTCGCCCCGCGACCCGGATCTCGACGCCGAACACCGCCCCGCAGCGATACCCGGTGACGCCCGAGGGCACCTCGTCGCAGTCGGCGATCTCTCCGGCGAAGGGCACGCGACCGAGCGCGAGCTTCGAGTGCACGCTCGGCACGAAGCGGAGCCGAAACGGTCCGACCTCGACTTCGTACGGGGCGTAGCGCGCGCTCTCTTCGACGTCGCAGAGCTGCGCCTCCGAGACGCCGGAAGCGCGGCACAATCGCACCGCCGAGCGCGAGCCGAACACGCGAGCGCCCGTGGAGCGCGCGATCGTCGGCGCGTCGAGCGCGTGGTCGAAGTGCGTGTGGCCTAAGACGATGGCGTCCGCGGCCGGGAGCTGACGCCGCACGAGCTCTTGATCAGTAGCAAGTCTCCCGAGGGCACACGAGAGCAGCGAGGCACGCGTCAGGTAGGGATCGATCAGCAGGGTATGCCCATCGCAGCGGATGGCGAAGCCCGCGGTGCCGAGCCACGTCACCTTCACCGGGCCTTCGCCGAGCGAGCCAGGCGCCCACGCGAGCGACAGCGGGTCCACCAAGGCCTCTTAGCTTACACCAAACGCGGGAGCACGGCCCACCCTGAGACGCAGGCGCCGATGGGCTCAGCGTCCCGGCGCGAACCCGACGCCGAGCGCGATCGCGCGCTCGGGACCTGGCGCGATCTCGCCGAAGACGTCCACACCGCGCGGCATCACGACGGCGAGGCCGGCCGCGACTTGCAGATGGTAGCGATCCGAGCCCACGGCGCGCTCGCCAAGGAGCACCGGCCCGCCGAAGGCGCGCACCGACAGGTAGGGCCGGAGGCGCTTCGCGAAGGTCTTGCCTATGGTGGCCGAGACGCGGACGTCGAAGGCCGTGAACCGCTCGGCTGCAGCTGCACCGTCGAGGCGCAGCCGCTCGCCGCCGACGCCGAGCTGCCCGCCGACGAGCACGAACGGCGCAACCTTCCCCTCGTTCGCGACGAGGTACGACACCGACGCGGTGCCGAGTGGCCCCGGCAAGAGCTCGCCGCGCTCGACGCCCGTCGGCCAGTCGATCGACACGCGCCCGCCCACGAGCGCGCCCAGCCCGACCGACAGGGAGAGGCGGCGGATCGGCCGCCACTCGAGGAACGCCGTCGTCATGCGGTGCGCGAGCTCGGCGTCGGCCTTCCTGCCGTCGTCGGTGGCGAAGCGCAGCGATGCGAAGGTCGTTCCGAAGGTGGCCCCGAAGCGCGCGTTTGCCAGCCATCCACGCGACACGAGCGGCGCCGAGCCGTCGCACGACACCACGCCCATCGGACCGATGGGCGGACCGAGGCCTCAAGCAGCCGCGGAGCGAAGCTCGACGAGCGAGCAGAGGAGCGCGACCGACAAGGCCACGGCGCTGCGGACCATCTTGGACGTGAGCTGCATCGGGCGGAGGCTAGCGCGCTCGCCCGCGCGAGGCGCACATTGTGGTGACCCGCGAGGGCTCGAGTGTCGCCATCGACACGCCGCGCTCTCGGCCCGCGCTTTACGCACGCTCAAACGACGGGCGCCTCCCCGATCCACGTCGTATGGTGTGGGCGTGTCGCCGATGTACGAACGCACCGCGCTGCTCCCGGTCTCGGTAGACAACGCGCTCGCGTGGCACGCACGCCCCGGCGCCTTCTCTCGCCTCATCCCGCCGTGGCAACCCGTCCTGCTCGTGAAGCCGAACGACGGAATCGGCGCGGGCGCGACGCTGACGATGAGGCTGCCGCTCGCAGGTCCGCTCGGGGTGACGTGGCATGCCCTCCACGAGGCGCCGCAGGGATTCCGGGGGTTCCGCGACGTGCAGGCGCGCGGGCCCTTCAATCGCTGGGAGCACGACCACGTCTTTGAAGAGGCGGGCGCAGGCGCGTCACGGCTCGTCGACCGCGTGAGCTATCGGCTTCCGCTCTGGCCTATCTCCCAGCCCGTCGCAGGATGGGCCGTGAGGCGAATGCTCGACCGCATGTTCACCTATCGCCAGGACACCACGCGCGCCGACCTCGCGCGGCACGCGTCGCTCGCGGGCGGAGCGCCCATGACGGTGGCGGTGACCGGCGCGAGCGGCCTCGTGGGCCAAGCGCTGACGGCGTTCTTGTCAACCGGTGGGCACCGGGTGCTTCGCCTCGTGCGTCGGGAGGCCCGCAGCGCGGACGAGGTGAGCTGGAACCCCGACGACGCGGGCTGGGACGCCACGGCCCTCGAAGGGATCGACGCCGTCGTCCACCTCGCGGGCGAGAACATCGCGGGCCGACGCTGGAGCGACGCGCACAAGGCCCGCGTGCGCGAGAGCCGCGTGCGGAGCACCGAGTCGCTGGTGACGGCGCTGTCGCAGCTCGCACGTCCGCCACGAGCCCTCGTGTGCGCGTCGGCCATCGGGTACTACGGCGCCTCGCGCGAGGACTCGCTCACCGAAGAGAGCCCGGCGGGAGGCGGTTTCATGGCCGAGGTGTGCGAGGCGTGGGAAGGCGCGGCCCTCGCCGCCGAGGCACGGGGGATGCGCGTTGCCATTCTTCGCATCGGCGTCGTGATGTCGCCGCTCGGAGGCGCGCTCGCGAAGATGATGCCGGCGTTCCTCGCGGGGGTAGGAGGGCCGGTCGGCAAGGGCAGCCAGCACATGAGCTGGATCGGCCTCGACGACGTGGTGTATGCGACGCACTTCGTCCTCTCGCGCGAGGACGCCCGCGGGCCCTTCAACCTCACGGCTCCGACGCCGGTGACGAATCGCGAGTTCGCGCGCACGCTCGGTCGGGTGCTTCACCGCCCGGCGATCCTTCCGCTCCCCGCTGCCGCGGTGAGGGCGCTCTTCGGCGAGATGGGCGACGCCCTCCTCCTCGGGAGCCTCGACGTCCGCCCGCGACGCCTCGAGGGGCTCGGCTTCCGGTTCGAGTACCCTGAGCTCGAGGGGGCGCTGCGACACGTCCTCGGACGGGCGGCCGCGCGCTGACCTACGGGGCTCGCTCGGGTCGCGCGACCGCCGGGGTCGCGCTCGCGCCGAGCCCGCCGCTTCAGTTGCAGCGAACGAGCGGCGTCAGCGGCGCGAGGGTGCGAGCCTTCACCGGCGCGCAGGCGTTCTTCGGCAGGCACTTATAGGGCGTGCTCCCCGACTGCGCGACTTGAAAGCACGCCTCCCCAGCGGCGCAGGGGGCGGGGCATTTCGAGGCATCGGCGAACGGATTCACCGTCCGCTCGAAGCAAGCCTGCCCCTTCGGGCAGGACCCGCCGCACGACGCGACCGGGAGCTCGTCGATCCCGTCGAGCATCGAGAGCGCGGACTCAAGCGCCTCCTTGACCTCCGTCAAGGTCTGCTCGGCCTTCGGGTGGCCCGAGTCATCGGCCACGCAGAGGAACTTCGTGGCGCCGCAGAGCGCGGTCGAGTCGCACGCCGGCCCCTTCGACGCGAGCGCGGCGAACTCGGGATCGCCGTAGAGAGCCGCACCTCCGACGAGCACGAGCCGCACCGTCGCAGGCGTCGCGTCGACGATGGTGCCGTACGGATCGGCCGCGTCGCCGCCGAACACGACGAGATCGGCGAGGAAGCCCGGCTCGAGCCGACCCATCACGTCACCGAGGCCGAGCGCGCTCGCCGCATTCTTCGTCACCATCGTCACGAGCTCCTCGTCGGAGAGGACGCCGCTCCAATGTTTCTCCGACCAGTCACGGGCGAAGCGCAGCTCATCGAGGAGGTTCTGGCTACCACCCATCGACCAGTCGGGCGCGAGCGCAACGGTGACGCCAGCAGCGCGCGCGGCCGGAATGTCGGTGGTAGCGCCGTAGAGCGAGACGTTGGAGGCCGGCGACCAGATGAGCTTCATCCCGGCGGCCGCCATCTTCTCGAACTCGGGAGGCCCGAACGCCGTGCCGTGCGTGATGGCGGTCGCAGACCCGAAGAGACAGCCGGGGGTCGAGGTCAAGTTGTAGAGCTTGTCGAACTCGCCGAGCGCGGTCTGGTTCACACCCTCGCCCACGTGGATGAGGTACGCCTCGGTGTCGCCGCTCGCGACGTTATTGCACACACCATCGGCGCTCGTCTTCGCGGGAGGGAAGATCGCCGAGGTCTGCACGCGATCGTGCTCGAGGCCATTTTGCTCGACGTCGATCGAGCGCGCGAGACCGTAGAAGCACGCCGAAGACTGGCCCGGCAAGCCGACGATGCTGGTCGTGCCGGCGACGAGGCCCTTCATCGAGCCCCACTTGTTCATCTCGCACTTCTTGCTGTTCGTCGTCCCATCGAGGCTCAGCGGACACCAGAGGGGCTTGCCCTGCGACGCATCCTCGAGGCACTGCTTGTAGTCGAGCATCAGCCCGTACTCGGCCTCCTTCGGCCACCTGTCGTGGTCGGTGTACTTGCAGCCGAACGGCGTGCACGCGCAGGCGCCCGACTTGCAGTACGACGAGGCCGCGCAGTCGGTCGCGGTCGAGCAGGTCGTCGGCAGCGTCGGCGACCAGTCATCGTTGTCGAAGATGTCGAACAGGATGTGGTTGTGCGTGTCGATGAGGCCCGGGGCGATGACGCCATTCGTCACCAGCAGCCCGGCGTCCGGGTTCGCCTTCGAGCATGCGTCACCCTGAGCGACACAGCCGATCAGCGCGCCGTCGACGAGGACCTCACCGTCGAAGGTCCCGTCGGGTCCGACGACCTTTCCGCGCAGAATGAAGAGGCCTGCAGTGGTTCCGCCTGTCGTGACGCCCGAAGCGCCGCTCGACTGGGTCGCGCCGCCCACGCCCCCAGAGCCGTCGACATCGCGCTCCGCGACGCAGCCGTACGCGAGCACGAGGAGGCCGACGCCGCAGATAAAGAATCGGATCACTCAATCAATCTGCCACGAAGTGAGCCGCCGCTCGCACGAATTCGTCACGCGCGCGGGCGCGTCGAAGGCGCAGCTCGACGGCGCAACCTGCGCGCCGCGCCGACGAGCCCCATGGCCACCAGCGCGAGCGTGCCGCGCCCCTCGCGACGGGCCACGCCCATCGCGCAACTCGCGTCCGAGGTCGTATCGCCACCGAGCCCATCGAGGGGCGGCGAGCCTCCACCGGCGCTGGTGCTCGTCGCGCTCGAGGTCGACGTCGACGCGGTCTCGAGGCAGCCATCGTCGGCGTCGAGAGGGCAAGGATCGATCTTGTCGCCGACCCCATCGCCATCATCGTCGGCGTCGCAGACGTCCCCGACGTTGTCGCCATCGGTGTCGGTCTGGTCGGGCGAGGCGACGGTGGGGCAGTTGTCCTCCTCGTCCGCGATCCCGTCCTGGTCGCCATCGAGCCCGCCGACCGGCACGAGCTCGATGTCGAGCGTCACCTTCTGCCCCGCGGTCATGTCCGCCTTCAGCGACGCGGTCTGGTACCCAGGGCTCTCGACCGTCAGCGTGTACGAGCCGGGGAGTGCCTTCAGCTCGTAGGCTCCAAGAACGTCCGTCGTCGTCTCTCCGCCCTTCGCGAGCGAGACCTTCGCGCCCGCGAGGAGCGTGTCGGGGCTGCTCTTTTCGTGCACGACGCCGACGAACGAGCCGACGGTTCCGAGCTTGGGCGCGAAGATCCCGAGGTGGTTTGCGACGACGCGCTCGGTGCCATCGGACGGCTTGTTCACGACGCCCTTGCCTTCGAGGTACATCGCGCTCGAGCCGCCACCGTCGAGGTTCATCGCGTCGTACGAGCCGAGCTCTTTGAGGAAGGCGCCGAGCTCGGCGCAGGTCGAGCCCACGCTCGCCTTCGTGCGGCCGTCGATGACGACCACCACCAGCGTCTTGCGGTCCTCCGACAAGCCGACCGCTGTGCGCGGGTGCCGGTTCGAGCAGAGCGAGCTCCCGGCGCCGAACGAGTTGACCACGCTACCGGTGACGACCCACGGCTTGCCGGACACCACGCCGTGCATCCACGCAGGATCGAAGTCGACGAGGTCCTTGACGGGACGGAGCTCGAGCTTCGTCCCGGTGTCGAAGGCGAGCGTGCCCGAGGTCGTGTTGTCCTTGGTGTCGCTCCAGGCCACACCTGCCCCCGCCGAGAGCCCGGACGTCCCGTAGGTCTCGTACGAGAAGAAGTCGCCGTTCACGGCGAGCTGGGCGCCGATGAGCTTGCCGTAGCTCGAGGTCGTGCGCTTGCGCTGCTTGGTGGTGGTCGCCTCGAAGCGGATCCCTGGGCTCGCGAGATCGACGATCGCCGCATGCGAGACGCGGTTCGGACCGGCCTCGGTGCGGAGGAGCTTCTTTACCCCGTCGAACGGGGTCGACCACTTG
Source organism: Deltaproteobacteria bacterium (assembly GCA_016875405.1). Taxonomy (GTDB): domain Bacteria; phylum Myxococcota_A; class Polyangia; order Polyangiales; family Polyangiaceae; genus SYFR01. Next base: position 50,852 of record VGRJ01000003.1, read on the forward strand.
TCCTCGGCGCGAAGCGGAGCGGCGAGGACGAGCCCGAAGGCGAGCGCGAGCGAAGCGGCAGAGCGGGGCTGCATGGCGAAGGAATGTATCACCAAAGCAAGTCGGCTCGGCCCCTCGAGTCGCAGCCTCTAGTGCCCGTCGGTCGCCTCGGCCTCATGCGGGGCCGGCGTGAGCCCGAGGCCGCGAACGATCGCTCCGTGCACGGCGTACACGACCGGCGTCAGCGCGACGGCGATGAGCACCTTCAGCACGTACTCGCGCGCGATCTTCGCGCCGATCCAGCCCCAGTCCTTGCCTGCCACGCCCGACCAGAAAATCGCGTTGATGGTCGCGGTGTCGACAAGCTGGCTCAGCAACGTCGAGCCCGTCGCGCGGAGCCACAGGTGCCTCCCGCGCGTGAGCCGCTTCCAGTAGAGGAACACCTGGATGTCGAGCAGCTGGCCGATGAGGTACGCGACGATCGAGGCGATGAAGAGCTTCGAGCTGCCGCCGAAGATCTTCGCGTACTCCCCCGCTCCGAAGTAGCTGTCGACGTCGGTCGGCAGCGCGGTCGTCACCACTAGCGCGACGTAGGCGAGCGTGGCCATGCCGGCGCCGATGGCCGTCACGAACCGAGCGCCGCGTCGTCCGTAGAAATCATTGATGACATCCGTCAAGAGGAACGTGACGGGGAAGAGCGTCATGCCGACGCTGACCGGGCCGACGGGCGTCGCGAACGCCTTGCCGCCAATGACGTCCCCGAGCACGAGGCAGGTGACGAAGATCCCGACGAGGACGGCGTAGAGGCGGTGCTCCACGCCGAGGCTCCAGCCCTTGGACGACGCCTCGGACGAGGAGGACAAAGCGGCCTTTTCTGGGGACATCGACGGGCCATAGCACGCCCTCGTCACGCTGCCGTCACTTGCACGAAGCGGCGTCGCGACACCCGATCGTTTCCAGTACCCAAAGCTCGTGTAGTCAAGTAATCGGCAGCGCATGAATCGTTTTATCAAGCTCGTCAGCGTCATATCGACGCTCGCGCTCGCGCAGGCGGCGCTCGCCGAAGAGCCGCAGGAGCCCCCGAAGCTCAGCCTGAAGGGCGAGTTCGGAAAGGGCTTCGGAGTCGAGAGCGTGGACGGCTCGTTCGGGATGAACCTCCGCGCGCGCGCGCAAGTTCGCGCGACGGTCGTGGGCCACGAAGAGGAGGACAAGGACCCGAGCGCCGATTTCCAGATCCGCCGCATGCGCGTGTCGCTCGACGCCCACGGCTGGAAGAAGCTCGTCACGCTCCGGGTGCAGCTCGCCTTCGCGACGAGCGACCTCGACCCGGTCGCGCCAACGCCGCTCCGTGACGCGTTCGTCACCTTCGCGCCCACGCGCGACTTTCACTTCCGCGCCGGGCAGATGAAGGTGCCCTACGGTCGACAGCGCGTGGTGTCGTCGGGGAGCCTGCAGATGGTCGACCGCTCGCTGGTGACCGCGGAGCTGAACCTCGATCGCGACGTCGGCGCGGTCATGTTCTCGGACGACGCGGGCGGGTTTGGCGGGCTCTTCGGCTACTCGGTCGGCGTCTTCGGCGGCGACGGGCGCAACCGGACCTCAGGCGGCGACGGCCTGCTCTACGCGGCGCGCCTCGCGCTCCGGCCCGTCGGAGGCGAGCTCGGCGACGATCTCGACGAGCCCGATTTCGTCCGCTCGAAGCCTCGCCTGCAGTTCGGCGTGTCCGGCGCCTTCAATCACAAGACGGATCGGGTGAGGAGCACGATCGGGGAGCGCTTCGAGACCGGCCCCTGGGCGAACTACGTTCACGCGGGCGCCGACACGAGCTTCAAGTACCGCGGACTCTCGATCACCGGCGAGGCCTTTCTGCGACGAGCGCTCGAGGATCGCCACAGCGTGCTCGAAGAGGGTGAGACCGTCACCGACGTCGCGCGCTCCGGGTACGGCGGCTTCTTCCAGGCCGGGAAATTCCTCGGTGAGCACCTCGAGCTCTCGACACGCGTCGGCGTGTTGCGTCGCCTTGGCGACGCCGAGAGCGGCTTTCGCTCGGAGCAGGAGCTCGGCGGCGGCGTGAGTTACTACGTGAAGAAGCACGCCCTCAAGGTGCAGGCCGACACGTTCTACATCTGGGAGCAGTGGGGCGAGGGTCGCGTGCAAGGGCGACTCCAGCTGCAGGTCGCGCCCTGAGCGCGCGGGCCGTGCGCTGCCCTCAACCGAGATCGATGCGGCTCCCGTCGATCCGCACCTCTTCGGTCGCCTCGAGTGAAGCGTGCCCGGCGCGGACGACGTGCCCCTCCTCGACGAGCGTGCGCGTGCGCTTGGCGCGGAGCTGGTGGAGATCCTCGACGTGGCGGTAGGCGTTGCGGGCGCGCTCGAGGATTCGCTCGGCCGCCGACTCGATGCGCTCGGCGGCGAAGACGAGGCCCTTCGCCGAGAGGCGGGCGAGCCGGTCGCCGAGCATTAACGACGACGTGCCGTCTCGTCCCCCTGCGAGCTCGACCACCTCGCCGCGCGCCCGCACCTTGCCGCCCGCGACGAGCTCGATGTCCCCGTGAGGAGCCTCGAGCGACAGCGTCCCGGTGGGCGCGAAGACGCGCGCTTTGCCCGTCACGGTGTCGAGCTCGAACAGCACGCGCTGCTCCGCGTCGCGCACCTCGATGAGCTCGTGGCCGCTGCGCCACGCGACCCGGGCGCTCGCCCCGTGAGCCTCGGCGAGGACCTGCCCTCCAGGATGCGACATCGCGAGCACCTCGGAGAGCGACGCGGGGAGCTCGTCGGGCAGCGTGGGCGCCTCGACGGCGGGCGTTCCGAGGTCCGGAGGCGTGGTGGTGCGAGGAGCAGTCATGTCTCGGCTCGTCGCGCGCACGCGACCTCGGGGACCATATCGAACCAGCCGGGCCATGACGAGCGATGTCCGCTCCTCATGGATCGCGCTCGCCGGGTGGTGCGCGTCACGTCGAACCGCGGGGCACCTCGACGACCTCCACGCGAGCCGTCACGTTCCAGTCCGTGGGACGAATCCGCTTGCCGAGGCCCGCCGAAGTCGCGCACGTTGCCTCTCGTGTCCGACGCCGTCGCCCCCGTCCGCGTGAAGCCCCGCCTGCGCGGCGTGAGCCACGAGCTCGCCTTCTACGCCGCGATCCTCGCGACCTTGATCCTTGTCATGTGCTCTGCGCCGGGTCTCCCGCGCCTCGCGGGCGGGGTGTACGGCGGGTCGCTCGTGCTGCTGTTCGGGACGAGCGCGCTCTACCACCGCCCGATGTGGGCTCCTGCCGCGCGCGCGCGGATGCGTCGCGCCGACCACGCCGCGATCTTCGTGCTCATCGGGGGGAGCTACGCACCGCTCGGCCTGCTCGCGCTGCCGACGGACGTGGGCCATCGGCTGCTCGGGCTGGTGTGGACCGGGTGCGCGCTCGGCGTCGTGAAGTCGCTCTTCTGGGCGCACGCTCCGCGCTGGATCACGGTCGCGATCTACGTGACCGTGAGCTGGGCGGCCGCGCTCGAACTCCCGGCGCTCGGGCGCGTGCTAGGCCCGCCCAGAACGGCGCTGCTCCTCGGGGGCGGGGTCTGCTACTCGGTCGGCGCGCTCGTGTACGCGCGCCGCCGCCCGGATCCGAGCCCCGCGGTGTTTGGCTACCACGAGATTTTTCACATGCTCGTGATCGTCGCCGCGGCGCTGCAGTTCGGCGCGATCGCGAGCGTGATCCTGTCGACGCCAGGCGGCTGACGCGCGGGCGCCCGCACGAACGTCGCAACCGAAAGCGCGTCCGTGGCCGACGCCGTGGTCCGCGCGGTATGCTCGACTGGCATGTCGAAGCGTTCGTCCGTTGGGCTCGTGCTCCTCGCCGCGGCCCCCTTCCTCGGTCACGTCGTCGCCTGCGACTCGGCCGCCCCCCAGACCTCGGGCGGCGCCGGAGGCGCGAGCGGCGTGACCTCGTCGCCGAGCGCCTCGGTGAGCTCGTCGGCGAGCACGGCGGGGAGCGGCGGCGCGGGCGGAGACGATGGACTCCCCGAGGACGAGCCGGAGGCCCCGTCGAGCAGCTCGAGCGGCTCGATGCTCGAGGGCACCGAGCCAAAGCCCCTACCCCCCGATCATCCAGGTGGCTGGACGACGTCGACGCTGGTCGTGAGCGAGGCGCGCATGGTGCTCGACGAGCAAGACAACGACCGCGTCGAGCTCGGCTTCATCGAGCTCGACTCGAGCACCACTCAGGCCGCATGCAGCGGAGAGGGCCCTCGCGCCGTGCGCACCTTCTACTCGTGGACGGACGCCGGCTACGAGCCGGGCGACTGCCCGAGCGACAAGAACGGCCCCGTCAACTTCGCACGCTGGGACCACATAGGCCCCGCCGACGTCGACGGCTGTCCCGGCCAGGACGCCTTCGTCGAGGACGGCAAGCCCGCGACCCGCCCGTTCCTCGCCGAGTGCGCCCCTCACGCCACGTCGGGCTTTGGCGATCCTGCGGCTCGCAAACAGTATCTCGGACATTACCTCTACGACGCGGTCGCTCGGACGCTCACGTTTCGCTACGACGTGAAAGGCGCCTGCAAGAAGGAGTACTTCCGAGACATGACGATGGACGCGAGCGGCAAGCTGCTCTCGGCGCGCCTCGACGGCGAGCGGACCGGCGACACCACGAGCGTGTCGCGCGGCATCGGAACGACCGTTGGCTACGCGTTCGGCTCGCCGACCCCGATGTCGAAGGGCGCATCGTTCGCCGCGACGACGGACGCGCTCCGCACCCGCACCTTTCTCGCCGACGCATGGCGCTTCCGCGAGTCCCGCAAGCAGAACCCGCCGCAGCCCGAGCACCACATGAAGGACTCGGCGCTCGGCTTCAAGCCGAAGGACTGCAAGGCGACCATTGCGTACGACCACTTCTGCGTCGGCGCGGAGCCCGACGAGGCGCCGTTCCTGAAGGCGTGTGCCGACAGCCCGACCCCGAAGACGGCCTTCTTGCGCTGGCTCGTGTTCCCCTTCGGGCAGAAGAGCCCGCGCGAGAACCTCTACTGGGGCTGGCACGCGCAGAAGGCCAAGGGGTGGTCGGGCTGCTACCACCGCGGCTCCCACTCGAATCCGGCCTTGCAGGTCGTCGACGCCGATGGCGTCTTCCGAGGATACGTCGGCGTCGAGATGCAGAGCTCGGCCGACACGCTCGAGGACGGCGGCCAGCTCGTCCCGAACCCGAAGGGATACCTCGACACCGACTATCGCGCGTGGCGCTGGATCGAGGCGGGCTACGAGCCGATTGTCTCGAAGTGATTTCGATCAATCCGCGCGCACACGAAGAGTCACGAGCCCTGCCATGACGAGCCCCTCCGAGACCGCCGTCCGCGCACACGGGCTCCCCCTCGTCGCGCGCCTCTTGCTCGTCGATCCGGCGCGGATCGACGCGGCGCTCGCACGCATCCGCGACGCGGGCACGCTCCCCCACGTGCCGAACGCTTGGCAGCTGACGCTCGGCATCGCGCGGATGTGGCACCGCGTCGTCTTTCGCTCTGGGACGATCGGGACGTGCCACGAAGACGCCGTACGCCCGACGGTCCGCGCGAGGATCCTTCAGTTCCGGCCGCTGCGCTTCCCTTTCCTCCTTCGTGAGCGCGCCGTTGCGCCGCTCGACTTCTCGGGTCTTCTCTCGGGGCGCGAGCGCGTGATCCGTCACCTCCTCGGCGCGCATCACGACGCGAACCAGTTCGCGTACGACCTCGAGATGCTCGCGCTCGAGCCGGGCGCGCTCGAGGAGCTCCGAGGGCGGGTCGCGTCCGTCCTCGACGAGGACACGCCGCGCACGAGGTTCCTGCGCGACCTCGTCGTGTACCAGCGCTACCACGAGCACTTGGCTTCGGCGGTCGAGCGCGCGCTCGCCGGCGACTTCGGTCTGTCGGAGCGCGACCGGGAGGATCCCGACATCAGCTTTGCGGCTTACCTCGGCTGGTGCGCGCGCCAGCCCGCGACTCCGCGTGCGACGTGGGTCGAGCTCGTCGCCGGTCGCTACTCGGTAGCCGAGGGTTTGTGCTGACCGCGAAGGACATCGCCCGGCTCCCGCGCGACGGACTCGAGGCGCTGCTCGCCGGTGGGCACCCCGTGACCCCCGATGAACTTGCGGGGCACGCGTACTTCGGCGTCTCGCTCGGCCTTCCCGCACTCGTCGAACGGTTGACCTGGAAGGTGTTTGCGAAGGCGTTCTTTCACGCCGGCGGGGCCGTTGCAGGCTGCAACGTGCGCCTGGAGCAACATGGCGTCGAGGGGCCGCTCGTGCCGCGGCGTGACGCTCGCGGCGAGCCCGAGACGTTCGGCCCGTTCGTCGTGCGGCCCTCGGCTCGCGGAGTCCTCCTCGACTACGGAGCGAGCGCGCCCTCGTGGAGCCCGCTCGCCCGCCTCCGCGACCCCCTCGTCGCCGTGAAGGCGGGCGCGACCGACTTGCTCGTCGGGGCGACCCGCGTCGCGGTCCCGTGGGGCGAGGCGCGGACGCCGAGCTACTTCACGCTCGAGCGCCGCGCGCCTTGGCCGCTTCGCTGACAGCCAACGTCAGGACATCGGCGCTCACACGCGGTGGAGATCGGGGCTCTTCGCGAGCAGCCGGTCGAGCCACGCATTCGTGAGCTTCTCCTGCGCCGTGTTCGCTCGGAGGCGCGCGTTCAGGTTCTTGAAGTCGACGTGGTCGAGCTCCTGATCCTGGTTGAAGCAGGAGAAGATCACCGTCTCCTTGCCGGTCTTCGGATCGACGTGCTTCTGGAGGCACTGCGCGCAGACCTCCTTCATCATGCACTGCATCGGCGAGTTGATGCTGCCGATGCCGACATGCGTCGGGTCGAGGTGCGGCGCGAGGACGCCGTGACGCGCCTCCTTCACCGCGGCCATCATCCGATCGGAGCCGATCGCGATGATGCGCCGCACGTCCTTCAGCTCGAACTGCTCCCCACCGAGCTTCCGTTCGGCGTAGGCAACCATCGCTTGCACGATGTTGCCACGGAAGTGGCGATCGGCGTCGCGGCGTGGGGCGATCTCGACCCCGGTGTCGGTGCACCAGATCACCTGATCGGTCGCGACCTCGATGTCCTCTTGCTTGAAGAGATCCTCGCCCTTCTTGTACCCAGCAAAGTAGACGACCTTGTCGCCCTTCGCCTTCAGAGCCTTGGCGATCGAGAAGAGCACCGCGTTCCCGAGCCCGCCGCCCGCGAGCAGCACCGTCTCGCCCGAAGGGATCTCGGTCGGGGTCCCGGTCGGCCCCATGACGACGACCTCCTCACCCGGCCTTAGCAGGGCGAGCAGGCGCGAGGACGAGCCCATCTCGAGCGCGATCATCGAGAGCAGCCCCTTCTCCTTGTCGACCCACGCGCCGGTGAGCGCGAGGCCCTCCATCGTGAGGCGCGTCCCGTCCACGATCGGCGACGAGACCTCGAAGTTCTGCATCCGGTAGAATTGCCCTGGCTCGAACTTGCGAGTCGCAGCGGGCGCGTGGACGATCACCTCGACGATCGTCGAGGTGAGGCGCGTGACCGAGTGCACCGTCGCGGTGAGCTCGGACTCGATGCGCCCGAAGAGCTGCTTTCGGCGCGCATCGCGGGCAGCCTGTGGCTCGCCCGCGAGCTCCGCGAGCTCGGGCTCGAAGAGCTTCACGACGTGCGGATACGCGTCCTTTGCGCTCGCCATCGCCTTGACGACGCTGCCCGCGTAGAACGGGTTGTTGTCGCCGTAGTAGCTCACGGCGTGGACACCATCGTTGTAGCTCGTGAAAAATCCGTTCGCGCGCTCGTCCGTGGGCTCGACGACGAGCTTGCCGGCCTCGTCGCGGTAGGCCTTGTGGGCGCGGAAGAACTGCTTCCACTTGTCGAACTCGAAGGTCCCGGGGCGCTCCTTCTCGTAGGTGACGTTCGGGCTCGTCCCCGCGGCGACGCAGACCGTGCGCGCCGGGAGCTCGATCATCTCGCCGGTCGCCTTCCACTTTCCGTCGGTCACCGCCTGGCGCTCGAAGACCATCGCCTCGACCGCGCCGCGCGCGTCCACCTTGGCCTCGACGGGCGCCATGTTCTCGATGTAGCGGACGCCCTCCTCGAGCGACTTGATCACCTCCTCGTGGTTCAGGCGGTAGGCGGGCGAGTCGAGCACGCGCTTGCGGTACACGAGCGACACGCCTCCCCACGCGTCGAGGAGCTTCTGGAAGTCGGGCTCGCGCCCCTCGGCGGCCGCAGCCTCACGCTCGGCACGAAGCGCAGCCCCATGTGCGCGCTGCTCGGCGAGGAACTCACGCTCCTCGTCGTCGAACATGGCCATCACGGCCTCCTCACCCCGCTCGGCGATGAGCACGTCGAGCCGCTCGGAGGTCTTCTCGGCCTGGATGACGTAGTACGCGAGGAGCTCGGTCGCGGTGTCGATCGCGGTGAGGCCGCCGCCGATGACCACGGCGGGGAGCCGGATCTGCAGGTTCGCGAGCGCCGAGTGCTTGTAGGCGCCGGTGAGCTGGAGCCCCATGAGAAAGTCGCTCGCCTTGCGGATCCCGCGCGCGAGGTTGTTCTTCATCGGGATGATGGTGGGCCGGCCCGCGCCGGCCGCGAGCGCGACGTGATCGAAGCCGAGCTTCCAGGCGTCTTCGAGGTCGACCGTCCCGCCGAAGCGGACGCCGCCCTTGGCCTTGAAGAGCCGCTGGCGCGAGAGCGTGATGTAAAGGACGCTGAGGAAGTTCTTGTCCCATCGGACGGTGATGCCGTACTCGCTGACGCCACCGAAGCCGAGGAGCACGCGCTCGTCGAGCTCGACGCAGAGCTCGTCGAAGTGCCGTACCGGACGCGGCGGCGTGTTCTCGTCGCCGGTGAGCCCGACCGGCAGCGGCTCGAGCTTGAGGCCGTCGACGGCGACGACCGCGAAGCCCTCCTGCGTCAGGTGATGCGCGAGCGTGTAGCCCGCCGGGCCGAGGCCGACCACGAGGACGTTCTTGCCGTTGTAGGGCCGCGCGACGGGGCGCGTCGGGTGCAGCGGGTTCCAGCGCGTCAGGAAGCCGTAGACCTCGAAGCCCCACGGCAGGCCCAGCACGTCCGTGAGCACCGCTGTCTCGACGAGCGGGATGTTGACCGGATCCTGCTTCTGATACACGCACGACTTCATGCAGTCGTTGCAGATGCGGTGCCCGGTGCCGGGGAGCATCGGGTTGTCGACGCAGATCACTGCGAGCGCGCCTAGCGAATCACCGGACAACCGGAGCACCTGCATCTCGCCGATCTTCTCGCATAGGGGACAGCCGTCGAGCGACACGCCGAGCGGGTTTGGCTTCACGGCGCCGGTCTTCGCGTCACGCAGGCCCTTCGAGCAGCTGTCCTTGTCGCGCTCGTGACAGTAGATGCAGTAGTCGGCCTCACCGTCGATGTCGCGGTCGCTGCCGCGGCGGTCGGTGAGCGCGAACCCGTCGCGATGACGTCGCTCGTGCGCCGGTCCGATGAAGAGCTCGGGCATCCGCTCGTCGGGCCGACGGAGCTGCACGAGGTTCTCGTGGTCGAGCTTGCCAGGCCCCTTCAAGGTGGGCCAGCGGCGCGCGCGGTCGTGGTGGTCGACGCGACGCACGTGCAGCCAGCGCTCGATCGCGTCGAGCTCGCTCGTGAGCTCGGCCCCGCTCGCGTCAGCCGCCTTCTTTGCCTCCTCGGCGCGGTCGAACACGAGCATCGTCGCGAGCGCGATGGCCGTCTCCTCTTCGTCGCTGCCGACCCCGAGGACCTCGGCTGCTGCCCCGCTTCGGACGAGCGCCGCGCGAGCGAGCGCCTCCGCCTCGGCGTCGGTGCCCTTCCAGCCCTGCCCCGCGTTCGACTTGAAGAGCCGCTTTTTGCCGAACTCTTTCTTGAAGCGCCAGAGCGGCGAGCGCTCCTCGGCGGCGTGCGTGAGCGCGGCGACCTCCGCCTCGATCCGGAAGAGCCTCGCAACGAACCGCGACACGTGCGGCGCGGCCTCGAGCAGGAGGGACGAGACCGCCTCGGGCTTCATGCCCTCGCCGCGGCACGCGCGGTACGCCTCGAGCCGCTCCGCGACCTCGGGAGCCTCGCTCTTCAAGGCCGCTCGGAACACCCCGTCGAGCTCGGCGAGACGTGCCGGCTCGAAGAGGTCGGCGTACGCGAAGCCCGCGACGCCCAGTACGAGCTCCGACGCGTCGGTCGTGGCGCGACGCCATGGCTCGAAGTCTCGCTGCATGCGGGCAGACCGAGCGGCGGCAGAGGGGGCGTGATGGGAACCGTTGGGGGCGAGAGGAAGAGAGGCCATGGATCGTCTCGAGTCGAAGTGCGGGGGAGCGCGGCGCGCGCGAGCACGAGGAGGATAGCTCGTCCTCGCGCTCGACGCCGAACGAACGGCGCTCGTCTGCCTGACGAGCGGACACCGCAGCCGCGGGGACGTGATAGGGAGCGGATATGCCGCGACTTTTCCCCGTACTCCTCTTCGCACTCGGCTCGAGCATGAGCGTAGCTTGCGCGGCCCCCGACGACGAGTCATCGAGCGCCGGCGTCACGGGCTCCGGCGGCAGCACCGCGACGGCGACGAACGGCGCAGCGGCCTCGAGCGTCGCCGACGTCGGCGTCGGGGTGGGCACGAGCGGCAGCGGTGGCAGCGGCGATTGCGGCCCGGGGAAGGGCGACATCTTTGTCCTGTCGAAGGAGTACGACCTGCATCGCTTCGAACCGAAGGCCCTCACCTTCAGCAAGGTCGGGCCGCTGTCGTGTCCGCAGGGCGGAGGCTCTGCAACGCCCTTCTCGATGGCGGTAGACCGAGCCGGCACGGCGTGGGTCCTCTACAACGATGGTAAGCTCTACAAGGTGTCAACAGCCGACGCGTCGTGCGACGCGACCACGTTCGTACCGAACCAGCTCGGCTTCAAAAAGTTCGGAATGGGCTTCGCGACGGACGCGCCCGGCAGCGACGCGGAGACGCTCTTCGTCGCGAGTGAGACCGGACTCGGCTCGATTGACCTCGGAACGCTCGCCGTGAAGAAGCGCGGCAGCTTCGGATTCAGCGCCGCGGTCGAGCTGACGGGCAACGCGAACGCCGAGCTCTTCGGCCTCTTCTTCGGCTTTCCGACCCTACATCGCCAAGCTCGACAAGGACACCTCGGCGCTCGGCCCCGAGCAAGACCTGGACGGTGTCGAGATCGGCAGCGGTTTCGCCTTCGCGTTCTGGGGCGGCGGCTTCTGGGTGTTCACGGCACCCGGCGGGTCAAGCTCGCGCGTGGACCGCTACGACCCCGGAACGAAGCAGGTCGAGGCCAAGCTCGCGAGCGTCAACTTCAAGATCGTCGGAGCGGGCGTCTCCACCTGCGCGCCGGTCGAGAATCCAAAGTGATCGCGGGCTGCGCCGCGAGCCCGACGTGGTCGGTGCTCGGGCGCTCCCTGGTCACTCAGAAATACTTGATCGACTGAGGTGCCGAGCTCGAGCCCGCGCCGTAGTTGCCCCAGCATTTCACGCCGCCACCGGTGACGATGGCGCACGCGCCACGCCCACCCGCAGCGATGTCGACGGCGTCGTTGATGCCTTGAACCATCACCGGGTCCGGCCGCGTGCCGGTGCTCCCGTCGCCGGCCTCGCCGAACTCGTTGCGGCCCCAGCAGCGGATCGTCTTGTCGCCCATCAAGGCGCAGCCGCCGGAGTAGTAGCCGTCGAAGTCGGTGACGCCCGAGAGCCCCGAAGCGGGGCTCGGCGTCGACTGCGTGCAGCACGTCGACCCGTTGCCAAGCGCGCCCTGGCGCGTGCTGCCCCAACACCACACGGACCCGTCGGCGCGGAGCGCGCAGCGGCCTCCGGCCCCGCGAGCCTGCGCGCTCATCGCCATGATGTCCTTGCCGTCATTGACGGTCGCGATCTGCACCGGCGACGTCTGCCCGTCGCAGTTGCCATTGCCGAGGTTGCACCGGCTGTACCGCCCCCAGCACCACACCGTGTTGTCGTTGCGCAGCGCGCAGCCGCCACCGCCGCCGACCGCGATGCGCGTGACGTTCGTTAGGCCCGGGACCTCTTGCACGCCGCCGTTGTGAGCGCCGCTCGTGCCGGAGCCCAGGTTGCCTCTGCGGTTCACGCCCCAGCACGACACGTTGCCCGTCGCGAGGAGCGCACACGCCATGTTGTGGTCGGCATCGATCTGGGTCGCGTCCGTCACGCCAACGAGTTGTGGCTCCTCGCTCTGATCGAGAAGCGCAGAGCCAATCTTGCCGACGCGGGCGTTGTTTCGATTGCGGTTGTTGCCCCAGCAGTAGACGTTGCCGCCCTTCTTGATCGCGCAGTTGAAGTCGCCACCGCTCGCGATGCCGATGATGTCCTTCAACGCTGAGACAACCACCGGGCCGGCCGTGCTTGCCGTCGTGCCGAGCTGGAGGAAGTTGTTCTGCCCGAAGCACGCGACGCGACCGCCGGCGTTGGCGAGGATGACGCAGGTGCTCTGACCACCTTGGCTATTCCTGTACATGCGGCGACCAGGGCCGCCCATCGCGATCGCCGACGCCGCGCCCTTGCCTTGCCCCTTGGCGGAGACCGCCTCGGGCAGGGGCTGGCAGATCGCGTCGTCGGTCGCGAGGACGAAGTTGCCTGTCTGGGGACCGAGGTCGTCGGGCGTGTACTTCACCACGGAGACGAAGCTCCCGCCTCCGCCTGGCACGGCCCCCTCGGTCGCCGTGAACTGACCGGTACCTGCCACCTTGACGATTGCCGCTTGAGTGCCGGTATTGGTGACGACGACGAACTTGCCGGGCGAAGCCACGAACGCGGCCTGAGTTCCGAAGTCGAGCGGGGTGGCGTTCCACGTCAGGATGGCGCCGACGGCAGTCTGCTTGATCGGCACTTCATGCGGCATGTCGCCGGGGATGTTCGTGGTGACCGTCACCGTATCGCCGAACCCGTTGTCCGCGAGGTTCGTCGTCATACCGAGCGCCTTTGGCGTGATGGTGAGCTGTACGGCGCCCCCTGGGATGATCGCTCCGCCCGTCTGCGACAGCTTGTAGTTCGAACCGTCCTTCAGCGAGGCCGCCCAGGTGAAGACCAAATTCCCGGCGTTGTAGACCGTGAGGACCTGGTCCTGCGCCTTCGTGTTGCAGCCGACCTTCCCGAGATCCACGACGCCGGGCGAGATGCCCACGATGCCGCCAAGGCCTGCGCCCCTCGAAGCGAGCGTCGAGGCGCTGGCGCCGCAGACGGCGCCCTCGACTTCGAGGAGCCCCGCGCTCGTCGAGGGGTTCGTCCGCGAGGGAGTGAAGTGCCCGGTGAGGCCCGCCATGACCGCGCCGGGAGCGACCTCGGCCGCGCCGGGGCCGCCGGTCCAGGTAAAGCTGAACTGAGGATCGATCGGTGCCGCCACCGAGACCTTCGCGGGCGCGTTGCCGACGTTCCGGAGCACGAAGGGGATCGGCGTCGCCGGTACGCCCATCGGGACCTCGCCGAAGTCGGCGAGGCTGGGCGCGACAAGCTGGAAGGTCGCTCCCTGCGCCGCCACGGAGAGCGGGATGTAGACCTCGGGGTGCAGCGGGTCGTCGGTCGTGACCACGACGTTGGCCTTCTTCCCTTCGCCGGCGTTCGCGCTCGCGGGCATCGAGGCGGCCGTCACCGTCACGGTCGCCGACTCGCCCTCGGCGAGCGTCCCCGAGCGGGTCCCCTCGAGGCCGAAGTAGGCGCTGGAGTCGAGCGAGATCGCGTAGCGAAGCGGGCCCTCACCGTCGTTCTTCAGGGTGATCGTCTTCGACGCTGGAGCCTCGCCGCCGCAGCTCGCGGCGCCGAAGTCGAGCGACGCCTCGGTGATCGACGCGACCCCGAGGGCGTCGGAGGTGGCGGTGGAGAGCTGTCCCTTCCCGCCGCAACCGGCGGCAGCGACGGTGAGCAACATAAGCGCACCAAGCGCCGCGTTTCGAAGGAGTGAAGTGGGCATGAGGTGAAGCTCCAGGAGGGTACCGAGAGGGCGTGTCGAACGTAGGGTCGCGGGCGTGACAGTTCAGAATGCGCTGCTCAGAAGTAGCCTGCTCAGAAGTAGCCTGCTCAGAAGTAGCGGAGCGTCTGAGGCGTGCTGCTCGAGCCTGCGCCGTAGTTGCCCCAGCACTTCACCGAGCCTCCGGTGACGATCGCGCAAGCACCCCATCCGCCGGCCGCGATCGCCGTCGCGTCATTGATGTTGAGGACCGTCTGGGGCGAGTTTCGCTGGCCGAGCCCGCCGTCGCCGACCTGCCCCTGCTCGTTGCGACCCCAGCACTGGATCGACTGGGTGCCGAGCAAGGCGCAGCCCCCGTTCTGGTATGCCGCCACCATCGTCGCAGGGCCCGAGAGGCTCACGGTCGAAGGGTTCTGCACCTCGCCACGGAAGTCGAACCCTCCGCCGAGCTGCCCGCGCGCCGGGTCGCCCCAGCAGGCGACCTGACCGTTCATCCGAAGCGCGCAGCGAGGGCCCTGCCTAGCTGCGCCGGTCATGGCCGCGACCGACACCGCGTCGTTCATGTTCTGCACCTGGAGGGTCTGCGGCCCACAGCAGCTGCCAAGGTTTCCGCGCGCGTTACGGCCCCAACACTTGACGGTTCCGTTGTCGAGCCGCGCGCAGCCACCGCCGGCCTGCACCGCGATCTGGGTCGCGTTCGCCACGTTGGCGACCTGGGTCGCGGCCGTGTCGTGGGAGCCCTCGCTGCCGGTGCCGACCTTGCCGCGGCGGTTTGATCCCCAGCAGAAAACCTCGCCTGCGTTGGTGAGCGCGCAGGCCACGTTGTGACCGGCGGCGACCTGCTTGACGTTCGAGACGCCCTGCACCTGTTGAGGGACCTCGGTCCACTCGTTGACTTGAGCGCCGAGCTTGCCGACCTTGGTGTTGTTGCGGTTGCGGTTGTTGCCCCAGCACCACGCGACGCCATTCTTGTCGGCGGCGCAGTTGAAGTCGCCGGCACTCGATATGCTGACGATGTCCTTCAGCGTCGGGACGATGAAGGGTCCCGTCAGGTTCTGCTTCGTACCGAGCTGCCCAAAGGAGTTGTTCCCGAAGCACGCGATCCGATCGCCGGCGTTCGACAGAATGACGCAGCCCCCTTGCTCGGACCCTCGGTTTCGGGGAGGGCCTCCAACCGAGAGCGCCGAGGCGGAGGCCTTGCCCGCGCCGGTCGCCGCGACCGAGGCCGGCAGCGGCTGACAAATCGGGGAGTCGGTGGAGAGCACGATGGTACCGCTCTGGGGCCCGAGATTGTCGGGCGTGTACTTCACGACCGAGACGAGGCTCCCGCCGCCGCCCGGCACGACACCCTCGCTCGAGGTGAACTGACCGGAGCCGCTCACCTTCACGTTCGCAGACGCATTTCCGTCATTCGTCACGACGACGAACTTGCCTGGCGAAGCGACGAACGCAGGTTGAGTCCCGAAGTCGAGCGGGGTCGCGTTCCACTTCAGAATGGCGCCGGTCGCCGTCTGCTTGATCGGGATCTCGTGCGGCGCATCGCCGGGGATGTTGGTGGTGACGATCAGCGTGTCGCCAAAGGCGTCGTCGGCGAGGTTGGTCGTCATTCCCAGTGCATTTGGCGTGACCGTCAGCTGCACGGCGCCCCCCGCCACGACCGCGCCGCCCGTCTGCGACAGCTTGAAATTCGAGCCGTCCTTGAGTGAGGCCGCCCAGGTGAAGACCAGATTGCCGGCGTTGTAGATGGTGAGGATCTGTGGGTCCGCCTGCGTCTTGCAGGCGACCTTGCCGAGGTCGAGCGTCCCGGGCGAAATACCGACGAGTCCGCCCTGCCCCTGCCCCTTCACCGAGAGGCTCGTCGCGCTCTTGCCGCAGACCGGTCCTTCGACCTCGATGAGCCCGGCCGAGGAGGTGGTGTTCGTCGAGGTCGGCGTGAAGGCCGCCGTGAGGCCGGCCAGCGTCGCGCCTGGCGCGACCTCCACCGAGGCTGGGCCCCCGGCCCATTCGAACGAAAACTGCCCGTCGCCCGCCGAGGTCACCGCGACCTTGGCAGGTACGTTGCCGGTGTTGCGAAGGACGACGGGGATCGGGTTCGAGGCGGTGGCGAGCGGCACTTGACCAAAGTCGGCGACGCTCGGCGCGACGAGCTCGAGCGTCGCGCCCTGCGCGGTCGCCTTGAGCGGGATGTAAAACTGCGGCCGCGCGACATCGTCGGTGGTGACGAGCACGCTGGCGCTCACGATGTCTCCCGCCATCGACGAGACCGGCATCTTCTGCGCGGTGACGGTGATGGTCGCCGATTCCCCCGACGCGAGCGCTCCGCCTCGCGTCCCGACGATGTCGAAGTACGCGTTCGAGTCGAGCGTCGCCTTCCAGCGGAGCGTGCCCTCTCCATCGTTCTGAATGGTGAAGGTCTTGCTCTCGGGGGCACCGCCGCCGCAGTCGAGGGCCCCGAAGTCGACGCTGTCGGCCGACACCGTGGCCTCCCCGAACGAGGTCGTCGTCGTGCGGATGACGCCACTCTGATCACAGGCGAAGAGGCACGCTGCGAATGTCAGGAGCGCGCTTGGGAGAAGATGACGGAACGGCATAGGCAGGTGCACCTCTCGCGGACGAAAACAAGGTTCAGGATGCTCGTATCGAAGAGTAGCTTGAGCCGGGCACGCTTCACCAGGCTTTCGTCCTTCGCGCGGTGTCCTCGGGCGCGGAGCCTCCGCTTTCCTCGCGCGCTTTCCCCGGCACCGCTCTTCAGGTGTATCCTCCCGGCCCCGTCGCCGGACCCCGGCGCGCGAAGTCCGAGGAGCCCACGATGGATACGCTCACGCATTGGATCGATGGTCGACCGGTCGCCTCGAAGAGCGACCGCAGCGGTGAAGTCTTCAACCCCGCGACAGGCGACGTGCAAAAGCGCGTCCCCTACGCGACGCTCGGAGAGATCGACGCCGCAATCGACTCGGCCGCGAAGGCCTCCGAGTCGTGGAAGCACGCTTCGCTCGCGACGCGCGCGCGGATCTTGTTCGCGTTCCGCGAGCTCGTGAACAAGCACAAGGATGACCTCGCGCGCATGCTCACCCTCGAGCATGGCAAGGTGTTCTCCGACGCGCAGGGCGAGGTGCAGCGCGGACTCGAGGTGATCGAGTTCGCGTGCGGCCTGCAGCACCTCCTGAAGGGCGAGATCAGCGAGAACGTGTCGACCGACGTGGACTCGTACTCGCTCCGCCAACCGGTCGGCGTCGTCGCAGGCATCACGCCGTTTAACTTCCCCGCGATGGTGCCGATGTGGATGTATCCGGTGGCGATCGCCTGCGGAAACACCTTCGTGCTGAAGCCGTCGGAGCGTGATCCCTCGGTGACGAACTTCTGCGCCGAGCTGCTCGCGCAGGCGGGCCTCCCCGAGGGCGTCCTCAACATCGTCCACGGCGACAAGGTCGCGGTCGATCGCATCCTCGAGCATCCGTCCGTCGGGGCCGTCAGCTTCGTCGGCTCCACGCCGATCGCGCGCTACATCTACGAGACGGGCACGAAGAACGGCAAGCGCGTGCAGGCGCTCGGCGGCGCAAAGAATCACATGGTTGTCTTGCCCGACGCCGACATGGAGCTCGCCGCGGATGCGGCGGTCGGCGCGGGCTACGGCTCCGCGGGCGAGCGCTGCATGGCGATCAGCGTGCTCGTGTGCGTCGGCAACGCAGCCGACAAACTTCTGCCTAAGATCCGCGAGCGGATCGCCGTGCTCAAGGTCGGCAACGGTCTCGAGCCGGACTCGCAAATGGGCCCGCTCATCACGAGGCAGCACCTCGACAAGGTCACGGGCTACGTGAACCAGGGCGAGAAAGAGGGCGCGAAGGTCCTCGTCGACGGGCGCACGCTCAAGGTGCCGGGGCACGAGAGGGGCTTCTTTCTAGGGCCGTGCCTGCTCGACGAGGTCACGCCGAGCATGACCGTCTACCGCGAGGAGATCTTCGGGCCGGTGCTCAGCGTCGTGCGCGTCGACACGTACGAGCAGGCGATCCGCCTCATCCAGGAGCACCCCTACGGCAACGGCACCGCGATCTTCACCAACGACGGCGGCGCGGCGCGCAAGTTCCAGCACGAGATCCAGGTCGGCATGGTCGGCATCAACGTGCCGATCCCGGTGCCGATGTCGTACTACTCGTTCGGCGGCTGGAAGCAGTCGCTGTTCGGCGACCTGCACATCTACGGTCCGGACGGGATCAAGTTCTACACCCGCAACAAAGTCGTCATCGGCCGTTGGCCGGATCCGCGCTTCCGCGGCGTCGACCTCGGCTTCCCGCAGAATCGCTGACGCGCGCTCGCCGGAGGCCCGACATGGTCGCGCTCACCGGCGCGCTCGTCAGGCGTTCGACAGTCGATCGGGCTTCGGCAGCCCCTCCCGTTCGAGACGCAGCGGGGCGAGCAGGCGCTCCCAGATCAGCGAGTGCACGGGCTCGAGCCTGACGCCCGACATCACGCGCTGCACCATCAGCCCGTCGACCAGCGCGCGCACCGTCGCGAAGAGCGCGTCGACGTCGCAAGGCGCGACGAGGCCCTCGCGGATCCCCCGGCGCAAGCGCGTTACGGTGTCCTGCCGATGGGCCTCGAACACCCGCGAGCCGGCCTCGAGGATCTCGCCGAGCCGTGCGCCGGCAGTGGCGGCGATCGCCTGGGTGAGGAAGACGACGCGCGCCTCGTTGCCGGCGTGAAAGGCGTGCACCGCCGCGAGGTGCACGTAGAGCCGGTCGATCGGGTGCTCGTGCTCCTCGACCGCCGCGAGCACGAAGGCTGCCTGCTCGACGAGCAGCTCGACGAGCGCCTCCTCCACGAGGTGGGCCTTCGTGGGAAAGTGATAGAGCAGCGTCGGGCGCTTGACGTCGAGCGCGTCGGCGAGCGCCGCCATCGAGACGTCGACGCCCTCACGCTGGAGGACGAGCACCGCGGCCCGCGCGAGCTCGCGTCGCTTCTCATGATCAATCGGTCGTGCCATCGCTTAGCTCCTCAACGCGCGATCACCTTCGCGCCAATCCGTGAGCGTCATGGACGGGCGCACCGGGACTCGCTGCGCCCGCTCGAGCACACGCCGGACGCTCGTCGCGCCGCTCGTCGTCACGGGGATATGCTCGAACGAGTACCCGAGGTGGAAGATCCGATAGTGGAAGAAATTCTTCTGCACCATGACGTCAGCCGCGCGTACGTCGACCTCGAGCTCCGCCCAGAAGCGCGGATGAATCGGCAGCGGCGGCTCGGCGCAGATCGCGACGTGCGCTTCGCCAGCGGCGAGGAGCACGCGGCGGCCGAGCTCGCTGTCGGAGCGCGCGACGAGCTTCGCACGGAGCGCAATCTCGGGCTGGGCGTAGCCGGGGGTGCCGCGCACGACGACGTCGTGAACGCTCCCGAGCGCCTCGCCGTCGAGCGTCGCGTAGAGCGCGGGATCGTGGATCGGGATGAGGGCGCGGAGGGGTCGCGGCGAGCGCACGAGCGCCTCGAGGATGCGCGTGCTCCCGCCCGGCGCGCCGGCGCCCACGATGTCGTCGGTGTCGACCAGCGTCACCGGCCCGAGCCTCCGCCAGGGGCTCGTGGCCGCGCGCGCCAGCGCATCGTCCGCCGAGTAGAACTCGGGGATCGGCGTCTCAGAGGCCTGCCACGCCAGGTCGGCGAGCTCATCCGCGACACGCTCGGCGAGCGACTGGTCTCCGTCGGTCAGGACGTGCACCGACCAACCGAGCTCGCGCGACGACGTGAACGGGTGAACCATGAAGAGGCTCGTCGCGAGCACCCCAGGGCGCTGCTCCATGGCGCGCATCGCGCGAAACACCGCGCGCATCGGCGAGACGAAATCAATCGTCATCCCGCCGCCCAGGACGACCGGGAGCTTGCGCCACGCCTTGACGGGCGTCACGTGGCCGCGGAGCGCGCGAATCAGTCGATTGCCGGCGCGAAACCCGGTCGGCGCGAGATCCCAGTGAGGGTTCGTCCGGTAGGCGACGAGCACGTCGAGCTGCTCGACGAGCGCGGGCGTCATGTTGCCGTGGAGGTCGAAGCTCGCGGCGACCATCGCCTCGGGGGCGAGGAGCGCGCGCACGCGCCTCACGATCTCGGCCTCGGGCGAGCCTTCGAGTCCGACGACGTCCATCGAGCCGTGGAGCGCGAGGTAGACGCCGTCGAGCGGGCCCGCCTCTCGAAGGCGCGTGGTCAAGCGCTCGAGCAGCCACTCGAAACACTCGCGCGTGACGGGCCCGCTCGGCACCGCGAGCGACGACGAGAGCGGAACCGCGTCGACGCCGCCGGCCGCGCGTGACGCCTGCAGGAAGCCGGTGAGCTCGGCGTGCGGGAAGAAGCTCTTCAGCTCGGTGCCTCGCAGCCCGGCCGCGGCCTCGAGCTCCGCGCCCTCGAGGTGGTGCATGCGCCGGAAGTCGGCCTCGGTCGTGGGGACGGGCGAGTCCGCGCAGCCCTCGTGGAAGATCCTCCCGTAGCCGATGCGGAGCGGCCGTCCCCCACGGCCGAGCGTGCGACCGAGCTTCACGAGAACAGCTCCCCGATGAACGTGACGAAGAGCCGCTCGCGCACGGGTGGAGGGGCAGCGTCGAGGATCCGGTGGATCATCGCCGAGCGCGCCGGGAGCTTGCCGTCGACGATCCCCAGCGACGCCATCAGCATCGCGGGCTCGAGGCCATCGGACGCCCCGGAGGCGAGCATCCCCAGCATCGCGACGACCTCGGCCGGGGGCGCTTGCCGAGGTGGAAGGTCGACGAGGCAGGCCTCGAGGTCGCGAGCAAAATCCGCGGCGCGGGATGCGTTCGTGGGATCGAGCGTGAGGTGGATGTGCGCCGGCGACGGGCCGAAGCCGTAGGTGGGCTGCACGTGCCAGCCGCGGTCGGTGAGCCGATCCGCGAGCTCGAAGACGTCCCCGTCGGTGGTGGTGAAGGCGAACAGGTTCATGTCCGGACGAGCGAGCAGCCTGAGTTCGGGTCGCGCCACGACCGTCTCGACGAGCAAGCTCGTGGCCTCCCACATCCGCCGAGCGAGCGCGACGTAGCCCTCACGCCCGAGGTGCCGAACCACGGCGAGCGCGGCGCCGGCCGCGGCGAGCGACTTCGAGCCGAGCGTCGTCGAGTTCACGATGGTGTACCCGGTCCAAGTCGCACAGGCGAAGTACTGCGCGTCACGAAGCGCTCGGTCGCGGACGAGCAACATCGAGCTGCCCTTCGGCGCGAAGCCGTACTTGTGCAGGTCCATCGAGATCGACGTGACCCCGTCGACGGTGAAGTCGAAGGCTACCCGTGACAACCCCGCCTCGCGCAGGAACGGGAGCACGAGCCCACCGACGCAGGCATCGACGTGCATGAGCGCGCCGTGCTCCTTGGCGAGCGCAGCGAGCTCGACGATGGGGTCGACGACGCCGTGCGCGTAGCTCGGCGCCGAGCCGACCACGAGGATGACGTCCGACGTCATTTTGGCGCGCGCGTCCGCGAGGCTCGCGCGGAACGTCTCGTCCACCTCGACCGTCACCGCCTCGACCCCAAGGTAGTGCGCCGCCTTGTGGAAGCAGGCGTGCGCCGTCAGCGGCAGCAGCATCTTGGGGTGTGTGATCTCGGGCCGCGTCTTCTTCGCGAAGTCGCGCGCAGCCTTCACCGCGAGCATGACGCTCTCGGTGCCGCCGGACGTCGCGGTTCCGAGCGCGCCTTCGGGTGCCCGCATGAGCTCGAGGCAGGCGCGGACGAGGCCAACCTCCAGCGTCCTCGCCGACGGGTAGGCGGTCGGATCGAGGCCGTTGATCGGCATGCACGCGGCAAACACCTCCTTGGCGAGGGCGCGGGTCGACTCCCCCGCGTCGTAGATGAACGCGAACGCGCGCCCGTCGGCGGTGAGATCACCGCTGCGAGCAGCGTGAACGGAGGCGAGGATCGACTCGCGGGATTCGGCCTTCTCGGGGAACGCGGACATCGGGTCTCCTTCGGCGACGGCCGGCGACGCCGACCTGACGAATCGTCAATTAATCCGTCGAGGGCCGGGTGTCCACCTGATTGTTGACGGTTCGTCAGCCGTTCGTCGTCGTGGCGATACGAGCCCCGTGTGCGGGCCATTCGACCAACGCTCGCGGAGACCGTTGTGGAACCGGAGCACTTGCCACCACTTGAGCGCTGACGTGCGCTAGCGTCCGAAGCTGAGGCCCACATGAGAATTACCGTTCGATACCCTGTCCTCCGCGGCCGCCTCGTGCTCCGCACCGCAGGCGACTGGGAGCGCGACGTCGAGCCGCTCGAG
Source organism: Deltaproteobacteria bacterium (assembly GCA_016875405.1). Classification (GTDB taxonomy): domain Bacteria; phylum Myxococcota_A; class Polyangia; order Polyangiales; family Polyangiaceae; genus SYFR01. Next base: position 72,967 of record VGRJ01000003.1, read on the forward strand.
GCGACGGACGAGGGCGCCGTGTTCGAGGTTCCGACCTCATCCCAGACGGTCACCTTCAAGCCGTGCCTCGTGCGCGACGGCGCGTTCTTTTGGAGCCAGGGCGCGGACTACACGCTCGGGCGCTTCGATCCCGACGCCGAGGTCTGGCCTTTTTTCTTCGCGGAGGAGCGGGGGCGCGTGAGCGACGTGATGCGCTTCGAGCGTGACGGTCAGGCCCACGCGGTGCGCGTGTATCTCCCTCCGGGGTACGACGAGAATCACCTCCGCACGTTCCCCGTCCTCTACATGCAAGACGGTCGAAACCTGTTCATGCCGGAGGAGGCCTTCGGCGGGCGCGAGTGGCGTGTCGACGAGACGATGGACAGGCTCGATCGCATGTACGCCGTGCGGAAGGTCATCGTGGTTGGCGTCGCCCCGATCGAGCGTATGCGCGACTACACGCGCCCGGGCTACGGTCCTTACGGCGACTTTCTCGTCGGCACCGTGAAGCCGGCGATCGACCGCGCGTTTCGCACGCGCCCCGGCCCCGCCGACACCGTGGTGATGGGCTCCTCGCTCGGGGGCGTCGTCTCGCTCCAGCTCGCTTGGCAACACCCCGATGTCTTCGGGAATGCGGCCTGTCTATCGAGCACCTTCGGCTACGAGGATGACCTCTTCGAGCGCATCGAGCGTGAGCCGAAGCGCGCCATCCGCCTCTACCTCGACAGCGGCTGGCCGCGCGACAACTTCGACGCGACGAACGCGATGCGCGACCTACTGGTTTACCGCGGCTTCCGGCTCGGCGACGATCTCCTGTCGTGGAGCTTCCCGGAGGGGAGCCACAACGAGGACTCGTGGGCGCACCGCCTCCACCTGCCGTTTCAGTTCTTCTTTGGGCGCGCGTGGGCTGCGTCGCGGGCGCGCGGCTGACTGACCGAGCGCGTCAGAGCGGAGTCGTCGCAGTCTTGAGGTTGCCCGCCGACAGGTTGCCGGCCTTGTCGAGCGCGCACACGCGGACGGCGTAGGCCGTCGACGCCGTGAGCCCGGTCGCGGCGTAGCTCGTCGCCGTGCCGCTGTAGACGACGGTGCCAGCGTCGCACGCGGGCGCGGTGGTCGCCTGGGCCATCACGACGACGTACGAGGCCGTGCCGCTCGTGTAGTCGCTCATGCCGGACCAGGTCGCGGTAAGCGTCCCCGCGGTCGCCTTGAGCGTGAGGGTCCCAAGGCCGGGGGGATTGTTGTCCCACACGATCGAATCGAGCACCGGGGTCGCCGTGGCGTTGCCCCATTCGTCGCGGAGCCACACCCGCACGGTCTTCGTTCCATTCGTCGCCGAGAGCGTCCAGGCGAGCGTCGTGGCATAAGGCATCCAAGTCGAGCAGGTCGTCCCGTTGCTCACGCACATCTCGGTGACGGTGCCTTGCGAGGTCGCCTGGATGGCGAGCGAGACGGCCTGCGTCTTCGTGTAGACGGCGCCCGCGTTGACGACGACCGAGCCGACCGGCGGAGCGGTGTAAGGGATGGGCTTGCCCGTGACCACGATCCCGGTCCCCACCTTTCCGAGGCCGTCGACGCCACACACGCGGTAGCTGTGAACGGTCCCATTCACGAGGCCCGCGTGCGCGTAGGTGAGCTCGGTGCCGGAGTAGACGAGGGCGCCGGCGCTGCAGGTCGCGGGCGCGGTGGTCCCCGGCGCGTACGCGACGAGGTAGCTCGCCACGCCGCTGTGCGCGTCCTTCATCCCGCTCCAGGTGAGCGCGAGCGCGCCGTCGAGCTGCATGGCCTTGATCGTGCCCCCCGTGGGGCCCGTGGTGTCGAGCGTGATCCCGTCCGCAGGCGGCGCGCTGGTGGCGTTGCCGACGCCGTCCTTCAACCAGACGCGAACCGTCTTCGCTCCGTCGCCGGCCGAGAGCTTCCAGCTGCGCGTGGTCGCGAACGCCTCCCACGCGGAGCAGGTCGTCGCGTTGCTGACGCACATCTGCTTTACCTCGTTGAGATCGGTCCCCGTGATGGCGAGCGTCACGGTCGCGTCCGTCGTTGCGGCTGCCCCAGCGTTCACGAGGACGGTCCCCTTCGGCGCGGTGGTGTCCTTGCTCTGAGTGACGGTGAGCGCCTTGCCCGCGAACGTGATCGTCGTCGTGCGCGCGGCCGTGGTGTCGTTCTTCGGCACCGTGACCGTCAGCGCCGCGCTCCCGGAGCCCGACGCCGCCGACAGCCCGAGGTACGTCGCGGCGGTCGTCGCGGTCCAGGCGCACGCGGAGCTGGTGGTGAGGGAGAACGTCGTGACGCCGCCCTCCGGAACGATCGTGACGGACGTCGGCGTGACGGCGGTCACGCAGGTCGCGGCGGCGCCGTCGAAATCGAGGCGCGGGTAATTCCGCTTCACCCGCCCGTCGTAGATCGACTTGCCCGTCGTCAAGAGACGCGACTCGAGCTCGTCGGGGGTGTCCTGGGGATAGGCCGCGGAGAGCGACGCTACCGCAGCCGCGACGTGCGGCGACGCGAACGAGGTCCCGTGCCAACCGCTCCCGAGGGCGGTGACGACCGAGCCGGGCGCGAGCATCTTCAGCTGCGCGGACGCGTTCGAGTAATAGGTGACGGTATCCGCGAGCACGGCCGTGCCGTTCAAGGTCTGCGCGCTGGCGGTGGTGGCGCCGACCGAGACCGCGGCAGGAGCGCACGCGGGGTAGGCGATCGCGCCGGCGTAGCTGTTGTTGCCGGAGGCGACCGCGGTGAGGATGCCCACGTCGCGCGCGGCCTTGATCGCCTCGGCGGTGGCGAACCCCGAGCAGGCGGCCGTGTACTTGCCGCCACCGAGGCTCATGTTGATGGCCTCGATGCCGTAGGCCGCTCGGTTCTCGATGACCCAGTTGAGGCCCTCGACCACATCGACGTCGTACGCGAGGCCGCCAGAGAACACGTCGAGCCCCACGAGCTTCACGGAAGGGGCAACTGCCGCGATCGTGGCGGCCACGGCGGTCCCGTGGGGGAGCGCGGCGTCATCGAGCGCACCGTCCTGCGGGGCGAGGTCGACCACGTGCAGCACCTTGCAGTCGGGCCCTTCGCCGGGCGTCGTGCAACCGCCGAAGTCCGCGCGCGAGTAATCGAGACCGGTGTCGAGCACCGCGACGGTCGCGCCCGCCCCGGTCACGCCGAGCTGGAGCGCCGCAGGTTGTTCGATGATGGCGAGGTTCTCGCCCGCGAACGCCTCGTGCGCGAGGTTCTCGTGGAGCGAGACGACGTCGCTCGAGCCCGCAAGCGCTAGCGCCGCGTCGAGCGAGCTCAGGTTGACGTAGCGGACCGGGAGCTGATCGTACTCGCGGAGGACCTCGACGCCATCGGTCGGTACGCGCGCGTCGAGCGTCGCCTTCGCCTCGCGGAGCGCGAGCTCGCGAACCGCCCGGCGCTCCTCGCGGAAGCAGCGCTCGGACGGCGCGACGCCAAGACCGCGGGCCTCACGGGCGCGGGCTTCGATCGTCTCGCCGTCGAGGACGACCAGCGCATCGGTCATGCTCCCCGACTCGAGCCGCTGCCGCACGGTCGGGCTGAGCTTGGCGAGCGCCTCGGCAGGCGCGCTCTCGGGCGTTGGCGCTTCGACGACCTCGCCGGAGCAACCCGTCAGGGAGGCTCCGAGTGCGAGCACCGCGGCTCGCAGCGCAAACGAGAATACGAAAGACGCGGAGCGACGTGACGGCATCGTGGTCTCTCCTCTTCGGCAGCCCGGCTGTCTCGTGGAGACCCGTGGCTTTGCGTCCCAGCCTCGCGGCTGGTTTGCCCTTGTCGGAAGGCACGTGAGCCTCCGCAGTTTGATGAGACAATCAGAATGGGCGGCGCGCCGTCAAGATGGCCCGGCGAAGGTCCTGTCGTCGCTCCTCGGTACCTCGTTGGTCCTTGCTTCGCCGTCCGTCCTTGCTTCGCCGTCCGTCCTTGCTTCGCATTGGGTGAACCTTTGATAGCGTGATCGGATGCGCCTCCTTACTGTCGCCTCGCCGCTCGTCCTCGCCACGCTCCTTGGTACCGCCGCCTGTACCGACTCGTCGTCGGCGACCGGCACGTCCGCGGCTGGCGGGACCGGAGGCAGCGGCGGAGGAGGAGGCGGCGGGCCGACCTGCACCGCCTTCGAGGCGAGCTCGTGGAAGCCAGGCGAGACGATCTTCCGTGACGCGACGAAAGACTGGGGGATCGACGGCGTCCTCGCGGTGCGCGTGACGGTGCTCGACGTCGATCGCGACGGGTGGCCCGATCTCCTCGTACGAAACGGCGGTGGCCCTGACGAGTTTAAGGCCGACGGCAAGCGCTCGCGCTGGCTGCTGCGCAACACCGGCAAGCATGCGTTCGAGGACATCACCGAGAAGTCGGGCCTCACGGCGGTACGCTCCGCAGCGAACGAGGCAACCGGACGCAGCTCGGAGGTCACCGTGGCTGCGGACGTCGACGGCGACGGCGACGTCGACGTCTTCATGGCGAAGGCGGTCACCGCGGTCGCCGACAAGACCCAGGAGACGAGCGAGCTCATGCTGAACGACGGGAAGGGCAACTTCTCGTTCGGGCCGGAGGACGGGGTGATCCGCGGCGTCGGCAAGCCCGCCGTGCCCGTGGGCGCGACCTTCTCCGACGTGAACCGCGACGGGCACGTGGACGTGTTCATCAGCCACAATATGATGCCGAACGCGAGCTCGCCGCTGCAGGACCGCCTGTACCTCGGCGACGGGCTCGGGGGCTTCACCGACGGGACGTTCGCGCTGGGCCTGAAGACGCAGCCGTGGAGCGACGTCGAGAAGCTGAACCAGGGGCTCGGGCACTCGTGGGGCTGGGGCGCGACGTCATGCGACCTCAACAACGACAACCTGCCCGAGCTGCTCTCGGCGTCTTACGGACGCGCGCCGAACCACCTATGGCAGGCGACCGGGACGCCCGGCGCGGTCACCTTCCTGAACCGTGGCGTCGAGTCGGGCTACGCCTACGACGAGCGCCAGGACTGGACCGACAACGTGAACGCGCAGTGCCACTGCTTCGACAAGCCGATGGACGACGAGTGCGACAAGGTCCCGCCGCCTCCGTCCGCGCAGTTCTGCGCGAGCCTCAAGGCCGCGTTCAACGGCGGGTACCGCTGGAATCACTCAGGAGACCGCGAGCCGTGGCGCCTCGGCGGCAACAGCGCGACCACGACCTGCGCCGATGTCGACAACGACGGCTTCATGGACCTGCTGACGGGCGAGATCGTCCACGCCGACGTCGGCAGCACGAGCGATCCCGCCGAGCTCGTCTTCAACACGCGCGACGCGATGGTGCGATTCGAGCGGCCAGGCCGCGAGGCCACGGGCCTCACGCGCGAGCACGCGGGGAGCTACTGGGACGACGGCGACATGAACAACGCCGTGTTCGACTTCGACGGCGATGGCTGGCTCGACGTCTACATCTCGAGCAGCGACTACCCCGGGACCCGCGGTTTTCTCTATCACCAGAAGGCGCCTCGCAGCTTCGAGGCGGTCCCGATCGAGGACGGGATCGATCACCTGCGGAGCGCGGGCGCGATCGCCGCGGATCTCGACCGCGACGGAGACCTCGACCTCGTCGTCGGGCACTCGCGCTTCCGCTGCGGCAACCCGTACAAGGACGACTGTTACCCGACCACGCAGCTTCGCATCTTCGAGAACCTGTCGAACGGCCGCAATCACCACGTCTCGCTCCGACTCGAGGGGACCTACGGCTCGAACCGCTCGGCGCTCGGCGCGCGAGTGTCGGTGTCGGCGTGCGGCATGACGCAGACGCGGCAGGTCCAGGGCGGGCACGGGCATCAAGGCGCCGAGGAAGACCTCGTCGCGGTGTTCGGCCTCGGCGCAGAGACCGAAGCCGAAGTCACCATCGTGTGGCCCGACGCGGCGTCGACGACGCAGACCTTCAAGGTCGCGGCGGACGCGTTCTACGACGTGAAGCAGGGCGAGGACCCGAAGGCCGTCGTCCTCCCCTGAGGCTCGCCGCCAAAGCTCAGGCGACGCGCCTGCCGGGGGCGGCAGCCGCGACGGCCTCGAGCTGCGGCAGCTCGGCGGCGAAGCGCGAGGGCCCGAGCCTGCGGTGGAGGAGCACCGGCGTCCCCGAGCGGGCGGCGGCCTTGCGCGCGACTCCGACCGCGCCGTGGCTATTGATATCCGTCAAGACCACAACCACGTCGACGGTCCTCACGAGCTCGACGAGCTTGTCGGCGCCGCGACCAGCGACGTGCCCTCCGTGAAAGGCGAGCTCATGGCCGGCCTCCTCGGCGACGCGTCGGTAGACCTGCTCGGTGCGCTCGACGCCGCCGACGATGCCGATCCTCATCGCGCACCCCGACTGGCGCAAGCAGCGTTCGAGGAAGGCTTGACGTTCGTGGGTTGGTGCATGGGACATCGTCTCCGTTGGATCCTTGGTGCGGGTTGGGGTGACGGTGTCGCGGAGCGCCCGAGAAGCTCGAAAGCCCACCGTCCCTCGGGGTCGGTGGGCTTCGTCATGCTCTCCGTCAGTGTCGCGATTCGCGCGCTCACGGACGGGACGATGCCCACCGCGACCGACAACAGAGGCAGGCTCGGGCGGGCACCATAGTGTCTTGTATAGTAGCCTCTCCCTCCACCAGTCAAGAACTGTCCACTCGAGGTCGCCGCGCCGGCTGCCCGGGCTCGCGGGGCGCAGCCGTGCGATAACCAAGTGGTGACGGTGCGCGAGACGAGAGACCGCACGCGGCTTCGGGCCTTTGGCAGGTTCGCGGCGCGCGACCTCGTGCTCGTCTCGCTCAGCGCGGCCCTCGTCGCCTGGGATCGGGCGCTCATCGCCTCGAAGGCCGGTGGCCCGGCCGCCGTGGCCATCGGCGTCCTCACGGGGGTCTCGTTTGCGCTGTCCTCGTTCCTCCTGCACGAGTGGGGGCACTGGCTCGGGGCGGTCGGTAGCGGCGCGCTCGTGCACCCCCCGAAGGCGATCACCTCGTTTTTCCTGTTCTTCTTCGACACCGGCAAGAGCAACCGACGGCAGTTCTTGGCGATGTCCTACGGCGGCTACGCGGCGACCCTGCTCGCGCTCGCGCTGCTGCTCTCATGGGCGCGGCTCGACACCTGGAGCGGGCGGACGGCGCTGCTCTTCGCCGGACTCGGGATGGCGATCACGGCCGCGCTCGAGGTGCCGACGACCTGGAAGGTCGCGCGCGGCCAGCCGATCCCGGGCGGCATCGCGTTCGTCGGCCCCGACGACAGCGCGCCGAGCGCCGCGGATACTTCGGCGAGCTGATCGGGCGCCATGGTACCTTGCCGAGCCATTGACGGGTGACGGCGCGCTCGAGCGCCGACCCACGAGAGCGCGATCTCCATGCTCAACTTCGACATCTCCCTCGAGGCCGACGGGGCGACCGTCGATGGCGTCCACGTGCGACGAGTCGCCGGACGCGAGGCGATCTCGGAGGCCTTCCGCTTTGCGGTCGACCTCGCCTGCGCGGCGAGCGCCGGCCTCCCCGACTCCGTGCACACGGGGGCCGAGGTGTCGCTGGTCCTACGAGTCAACGGCGCCGTGGTGCGGCGCGTCCACGGCCTCGTATCTGAGTTCGAGAGCGGGCTCGAGACGACCGGGGACTATCGAACCTACACCCTTACCCTGGTGCCCCGCATCCACCGACTCGCGCTGGTCTTTTCGCCCTCGGTCTATGTCGGCAACACTGTCAGCGAGATCCTCGACGCCGAGCTGGCAAAGTACGCGCTCGAGCCTCCGAGCGATGGCCGCAGCCACGACTACGAAGTCCAGCTGCTCGAGCCTCCGACCGCGCGCGAGCTGACCGTTCAGTACGGGGAGAGCGCCTTCGCGTTCTTGTCGCGGCTCACCGAGAGCCTTGGGATTTCGTTCTTCTTCGAGCACGACGAGCGCCGCGACCGGGTCGTGTTCACCGATCACGGCGGACGCTTCCGGCCGTGTCCGGGCGCATCGGTCGCGCCGTTCGATGCGACGGGCAGCGCGAGCGGAGTGCACGAGCTGCGAGAGACCCGACGCGTCGTCCCGCGCTACTATCAGGTGCGCGATCACAACTACCGACGACAGGCACCGGACGTCGAGGGCGAGTACGAGCTCGACGTCACCGACGTGGCAGGCGGCGTCGTCGAGCACGGCAGCCACGCTCAGACCCCCGAGGAGGCGCGCGCGCTCGCACAGATCCGCGCCGAGGAGCAGCGCACGCGCAGCGTCGAGTACCACGGCAAGAGCACGCTCGTCGGCCTCACGGCGGGCGCGAGGACGACGCTCCGCGACCACGCGCACCTCGAGCCCTTGCAGGGCTTCGAGCTCCTCGTCACCGAGGTGACGCACGAGGCCGTGCTCCCCACGCCGTGGGACGCCGCGACCGTCTCGTCGTACTCGAATCGCTTCGTCGCGATCCCCGGCGCCGTACGCTTCCGCCCCGCGCAAAAAACGCCGCGTCCGCGCATGCCCGGGGTGATGACCGGCGTGATCCAGCCTGGTCCCTCTGGCGAAGTCGGAGGCGTCGCGCAGCTCGACGAGCACGGCCGCTACCGGGTGATGATGCACTTCGATCTCGAAGGTTCGGAGCGACCGGTGTGCTCGCCCCCGGTGCGGATGATGCAGCCCTTCGTCGGCCAGACGCACGGCGTGCACCTCCCGCTACGGCGAGGGACCGAGGTCTTGATCGCGTTCACGAACGGCGATCCCGATCGGCCCGTGATCCTCGGCGCCGTCCCGAACGTGCTCGCCCCCTCGGTGGTCGGCGCGACCGACTCACACCTTCATCGCTTGCGCTCGCCCGGGGGGACGGTGGTCGAGTTCGGGACGACGAGCCACCCGAGCCCGCCAACGCAGGGGACACCCGAGCTGCGCCGCTGACGAGGCCGCACCCACGCGCGACCCCACCCCCTTCGCGACACGACCGCACCTTCGACCCTCACGCTTGGAGCCCCGCGTATGACGATCGATGCCACCGAGACGCCCGAGGTCTACCGCATCCGAGTTCCCTTCCCGCTGAGCGAGCTGACGCTTGGCCAGGACGAGCGCGGCTACGTCGGCCTGCACCTCCACACCGACGTGCATCGCAAGCAGGCCTACTCGTTGGTCGGAGCGGGCGACGTCTCCGACGCCGAGACCGAGCTGCTGCTCGGCAAGAGTCCGCGCGGCTTTCACGGCCTCGTCGCACGCGTCGGCTCGGGCAGCGCGTTCCTGAGCGCGGGCGGCGGTGTCTTAGGCCTCAGCAAATTCGAGGACTTTGGAAAGTCCCTCACCGGCATCAGCCTCGGGATCGGCGGCATCATGGCGGTCGCAGGCTTCGTCGAGAAGGCCCGCTACCGCAGCGAGAACTCCTTCCTCTCGCTCACGCTCGCGACGATCTCGCTCGGTGCGCAGGTCACGCTGCAGGGGCTCGCCATCGGCTCGCACGGGATTCCGGAGGGCGCGGGCACGGTCTCGATCTACGGCGACACCTCGGTCTCGATCGTGGCGCCGGCCACCGTCAGCGTCACCGCGGTCGGCCTCACGTCGCTAAACTCGGGCGTGTCGTCGACCGTCAACGGCATGATCTACGCGGGCGTCAGCGGCGGCATCATCGCAGGCGTCTCGGGGATCGTCTCGGCCTCGGTCTCCGGACTCGCCACATCGCTCACCGGCGACGACACCTCGACGGTCTCGGCGCGTCACGGCGAGGTGCGCCTCGAGGGCAAGCGCATCCTCGTCGGCTCGCCGAGCGTCCTCGTGAAGGGCGTCGTTCGTCCGCGAAGCGGCATCGTCAACGCGCAGCAAGCCACCGACCTCATCCGAGTCGAGGCCGACGACGAGGTCTTCGTCGCGGCGGGCAAGCCGCCGGCGTTGCCGACCGCGCCGACCAAGCTCCGCGCGACGGCGCAGGGCATGCGCCTCGAGTCCCCGGGCGCCGCCGTCACGCTCACGAGGACCGCGCGTATGTTCGCGGGCACCTCGATTGTCGAGCTGGGCGCGCGCGCCATCACCCTCGCGCGGTCGGTCATGCCGGCAAAGCTCACGCACGACACCGCCGTCACCGCGGCCGAGGGAGCGCATACGGCGGCGCTCGCGGCCGCGGATGCCGCGCGTGACACCAGCGTCGCGGCCGAGCACCTGCTCATCGCCGGCGTGGCCGGCGGGCTCGTCGGGGCGATCACGGCTGGAGCCGCGCTCGGTGGAACCCGCACATCGGACGCCGGAACCGTGGTCGGCGGCATTCTCGGAGGCGGTGTCGCCGGCGGCGCTGCGGTGGGCACGCTCGCGACGCTCGCGACCGTCAAGCTCGTCAAGAGGCTCGCCGCGAACAAGGCCCGCGAGCTCGCGGTCAAAGGCGCGGACCTCGCTCGAAAGACGGCCCTCGACGTCGCCGCGCGGCTCGAGGACACGGTGCTGACGAGCGCGACCATCATGCCCGCCACGCCGAAGATCCAGATCAAGGACGATCGCATCGTCCTGTCGGTCGGCTTGAACAAGGTGACCATCGACGCCCTCGGCGTCACCGTCAGCGCGCCCGCCGGGCAGGTGAAGGTGCAAGCCCTCACGACGCAGGTGAGCGGCGTCGTCAACCAGCTCGGCTGAGCGTCGGGAGAACGCGTGCAGATCATCAACGAGACGCCGTTTGCGGCAGCGCTGCTCGAGGGGCCGAACCCACTCGGGGGCGGCCTCACCGTCGTGGTGAAGGGTGCCTTCGACGTCGTCGCCGGCGCTCGGGCGACCGCACGACCGAGGCGGCCTCCGACCGAAGGCGCGCTCGAGACGTTCCCGCGAGAGCTAGGGGGCGAGCTCGCCTGGGAGACGGGCCCGCACGACACGTGTCGCTATCCCTCCGACTTTGCGCCGTTCAAGCCCGCGACCGACGTGATGGCGGTGGCGACCCTCTCCGAACGAGACACGGACACGCGGCGCGTCCAGCTGCGAGCGGGAGGATTGACCAAGATCATTGAGCTCCGGCGCGGCTCGAGGCGGCAGCTCTTGAGCCTTGCCCCGCTCGGTGGTCCGACAGCCGAGCGGCTCGCCGCGAGCGGCACCTACGACGCGCGTTGGCGCGCGACCCGCTGGCCGTGGTTTCCCGAGGATTTCGATTGGTCGACCTTTCAAGCCGCGCCGTCCGACCAGCGCGTGGCGGGGTACCTGAACGGCGACGAGCTGTTGCAGCTCGACGGAAACACCGAGCGCGACGTGAAGACGTACCTCCCCAGCCTGCGTCCCCGAGCGTTCGTCCGCGGGGCGCGCGGACGAACTGGCACCGACTCCCGCATCCACGAGATCGCGCTCGTGCTCGACACGGTCTGGCTCGACGCCGACGTGGGCGCTTTCGTCCTCGTCTGGCGTGGCCATCTCGCCGGCCTGCGCGCCGACGACACGACGGCGGCGCTCGTCGCCGTCGAGGCGCTAGACGAGAACCCAGCCCCGCGCCGGACCTTTGAGGCAGAGGAGCGCTGGCGGTCGTCGCGCCCGACCGATCGCGAAGCCGCCGAGGGCGACCACGAGGACGACGAGGGCTCGACCATCGAGATGCCGCCGAAGGAGCCGGCGTTCGCACAGGAGACCGACGAAGCACAGGAGATCGCGAACGCGGTGGCCATGCTGCGGGAGGCACGGCTGCCCGAAGAGCTCGTCGCGAAGGCCGCGCACGCGCCGACGCTCGCCTCGCTGGGCGCGCTGCTCGAGGCCGAGCTCCCAGCGTTCGAGGCCAAGGCCGTCGACGAGGCCTCGTCGCTCGAGCGCGCGAAGGAGCTCCTCCGCTCGCACGGACACGATCCCGGACTTCTCGATGAGCCGCCGATGCCGAGCGAGCCCGACGAGGGAGCGCCGAACAAGCTGACGCGCGACGACGTCCTTGCCCGCGTGAAGGCCGGCGAGAGCCTCTCGGGGGCGGATCTCCGCGGGCTCGACCTCTCACGCGCGGCTCTGCAGAGCGCGAAGCTCGACGGGGCGAACCTCGACGGGGCGAACCTCGACGGCGCCGATCTCTGCGACGCCGACCTCGCCGACGCGACGCTGCGAAACGCCTCGGCCGAGGGCGCCCGCTTCGACCACGTCACCGCCGAGCGAGCCGGCCTCGAGAGCCTCGCCGCGAAGCGCGCCTCGTTCGTCGGCGCGAACCTCGCGGGCGCGAAGCTCTCCTATGGGCTCTTGACCGGCGCGGACTTCACCCGCGCCGATCTGACGCGCGCCAACCTCGCCGGAGCGCTGCTGGCCGAGGCGACGCTCGTCGAGGCCGACCTCGACGCCGCCGAGCTGCAGCTAGCCGTGCTGTGCGAGGCCCAGGCGACCCGCAGCTCGATGCGGAACACCGATATGACAGGCGTCAACCTCACCGGCGCGACGCTCGACGGCGCCAGCCTGACGGGCGCGACGCTCGATCGCGTGAAGCTCGACGCGGCGAGCCTTGTCGACGCGCGGCTCGAGGGCGCCCACGGCGAGCACGTCTCGTTCGAGCATGCGACCATGACGCGCCTGCGCGCGGGCCGGGGCTGCTCGTTCCCGGGCGCGAACCTCCGCGACGTGCGCGGCAACGACGCCAACTTCTCGGCCGCTGAGCTGACCGGCGCGACCTTGGACGGCGCGACGCTCGAGCGCGCGCTCTTCCGCGGCACGCGGCTCGAGGGGGCGAGCCTCCACCTCGCGGTGCTGAGGCAGATCGACTTCAGCGACGCCGTGCTCGCCAGGGCGCGCCTCACCAAGGTGAACGCGTTCCAAGCGCGCTTCCCGAACGCCGATCTCGGCGACGCCGATTGTCGCGCCAGCAACTTCTTCCAGAGCGAGTTCTGGCAGGCAAACACCCGGGGGACGCGCTTCGACAAGAGCCTCCTCACCGGCACCAAGCTGGACCCGGAGGGGATGACATGAACGACGCTGGCAAGGCGCTCGTCGACCTGGTGCGCGCCGGTAAGAAGCCGGAGTCACCGCTCGTCGCGCACGCCGATCTCTCGCACGCCGACCTCCGCGGCGCCGACTTGTCGGGCGTGTCGTTCCACCATGCCTCGCTCGTCGGGGTCGATCTCGAGGGCGCGAACCTCGAGGGCGCCGCGTTCGTGAACGTCGACCTCCGTGGCGCGAAGCTCGATCGAGCGAGGCTCACGAGGGCGGTGTTCTCCGGGCGAGACCTCGAGGTCGATCTCGGGCGTGCGCGCGTCCCGTCGAAGGACGAGCTCGACTCGATGAAGCTCGAGCAATTTCTTGAGGACGCCGGGCTCGTGGTGACCGAGGGCGCGCTGGTCCTTACCGAGGCGAGCCTCCGCGGCGCCGCACTCGAGGGCGCGATCTTCGACGCCGCGAACCTCGACGGCGTGCTCTTCGACGACGCGCTGCTCGCACACGCCTGCCTCAGCGAGTGCTCGCTCGTGGGCACGTCGCTGCGCAGGGCAAGCCTCAACGAGGCCGTGTTCGATCGATGCCAGGCCACGAAGTCGGCCTTCGACGGCGCGACGGCAGACCTCGCGCAGTTCCTCGGCGGCTCGCTCGCCGAATCGAGCTTCACCGATGCGCGACTCGGCGGGGCGCGCTTCGACGGCTGCGAGCTGACAGGCGCGACGTTCCGCTCGAACATCCTCGACCGCGCAACGTTCGTCGACGTGCTCCCGCGAACCCTCGAGCTGCTCGAGGCGCGAAGCGCGATGCACGTCGGCCTGCCGGGGCTCGCGCTCGTGGGTCGACTCTTTGGGCCACAAGCCGACGGCGACCTTACGGGCTGTGACCTCACGCGCGTCGATCTATCGGGGGTCGACCTCCGCTACGCGCTGCTCGAGGGAGCGATCCTCACCCACGTCGACGCCTCGCGACTCGATCTGACCGGCGCGCGACTCGCCGGCGCCGATCTCCGAGGCGCGCAGCTCGTCGGCGCGAACCTCACCGATACCGATATGTCGCGCGCGTCCCTGTGCGAAGCGCTCCTCGACCGCGCGGATCTCACTCGGACCATCCTCGACGGGGCCGACCTCAGCGGAGCGACGGCCGCGTTCGCGGCGCTCGTCGGCACGAAGCTCGAGGACGCACGGCTCGTCGGCGTCGGCCTACGCGGCGCAAAATTCGAGGGCGCGAACCTTGATCGCGCGGTGCTCGAGAGCGCCGACTTGCGAGACGCGATCCTCGTCAGCACAAGCGCGAGGGAGGCTCGGTTCGACGTCGCGAAGCTCGTCGGCGCGTCGCTCGCGGACGTCGACCTGTCGCGTGCGTCCCTGAATGGCGCCGATCTCACGACGGCGACCCTCGAGCGCTGCGATCTCACCGAAGCACGACTCGAGGACGGTGTCCTTCGCGAGGTCGTGCTGCGCGATTCGCGCCTGATAGGGACACGACTCGCGCGGGCCGATCTCTCGAGGGCGACGCTGACGAAGGTGCTCTTGCCGCGTGCCGACCTGTCGACAACGACGCTTCGCTGCCGGGCGATTTCGCAGTCCAACCTCGCAGGTGCGCGGCTCGATGGGGTCGAGCTCGTCGGCTGCGATCTTTCCGCCAGTGAGCTCACCGAGGCGACTCTCAGCCGTGCCAACCTCGACGGCGTGAACGCCGCGAACACGACCTTCACGAGGGCCACACTCGAGGGCGTGACGCTCGTAGGGGGGTCGCTCGCGGGCGCAGGCCTCGCCGGCGCCTCGCTCACGGCCGCGAACCTCGGAAGCGTCAACCTCTCGGGAGCGTTCCTCGAAGGCGCGAACCTCGAGCGCGCCGACCTCGAAGGCGCGAGGCTCTCGGAGACGGTGCTCGTCGGCGCTTCGCTCGAGCGTGCGAGGCTTCGCCGCGCGGTGCTTCATTACGCCGATCTCTCGTACGCCGACCTGAGGCTCGCCGATTTCGAAGGCGCGGAGCTCGTCGGCGTAAACCTTCACCGCGCTCGGGTCGAGTCGGCGCGCTTCGATGGCGCAACGCAGCGCGACGTGAGGCTCACCGACGCGCGGCGCGCCGCGGCCGAGGACTGGACCCCACCCAACGAGCCCCTCTGAGGACAGCACCCGATGTTTCCGCTCTCGACCAAGCTCGGCGGCATGGCCATCGCGATGCCGGACGTTTGCAAGACGCCGGCGCCGCCCGGTCCGCCAGTCCCCATGCCCTACCCCTGCAACGTGAGCCTCGCGCTCGCCAACCCCGGGACGTGCGCGCTGAAGGTGAAGGTGTCGGGCGGGCCCGCGCTCAGCCTGCGCAGCGTCGTGATGATGACGAGCGGCATGGAGGCCGGCGTCGCGGGCGGGATCATCTCGTCGATGATCAAGGGCCCTGCCCGCTTTACGATGGGCTCGAGCAAGGTGATGATCGAAGGCGCGCCCGCCACCTACCAGACGTGTCCGATGGACGCGAACGGGACGAACGCCAACACGAAGGGCGTCCAGTCGGTGCCCTCGCAGGTGAAGGTCCTGGTCACGGGCTGAGCGCGTCGTAGCGCCGCACCTCGTCGTCTCCCGGCAATAGTCGCCACCGCGCGGCGCGCCCCTCGACGAGCACGAGCTGGGCCTTCTCGAACTCCGGAAATCCACGGCTCTCGATGAGCGCCGCGGTGAGCGCGGAGATGCTCGGTTCATGCCCGACGAAGAGCGCTCCGTCTCGCTCCGTAATGAGCGGGAGCGCCCGTCCGCTCATCCGCCCCGGCGCGAGCGCCTCGAGGATCTCGATCGACACGTGGGGGCACGCCGAGGCCGCGACGAGCTCGGCGGTCTGCACCGCGCGGACGAGTGGGCTCGCGACGACGGCCGAGGGGGCGATGCCGAGTCGCGCCATCGTCCGCCCGAGCGCGAGCGCGTCCGCGCGGCCACGCTCGGTGAGGTAGCGGCCTTCGTCGGAGAGGTGAAGATCCTCGGCGACGGCCTCGGCATGGCGCAAGAGCCAGATTGACACTTGTCAAGCGTATCATCAAACGAGCGCGCCGTCTCGGGGGAGAGGACGCGACTTGCGGCGCGCGGCGGGCGGGGGTTACACGTCGTGCATGACGTCGAGACGAGCCGTGGGGGTCTGGGGCGCGATGGCGATCGCAGCGGCACTGGGAGCGGCCTGCTCGGCATCGAAGGAGGTCGGTCCGGGAGCGACCGTCGGAGCGACGAGCGGCGCGGGCGCTGGCAGCGGCGATGCGGCCTCGACGGGCAGCGGCGACGCGAGCTCAAGCGACATCTCGGTCGGGATCGGCGCGGGCGGCGGCGCGGCCTCGAGCGGTGCCGCGACGAGCGGCGCGGGCGGTGGCGACGCTCCCGAGGACGCATGCACGGTGTGCGTGGAGGCGGGCGGCACTTGCACGAACGGGGTGTGCACGATCATCGACGACGACGGCAAGCTCGACGCGGGGACCAAGTCAGCCCTCGAGGGCGGCGGCAACGGCGACGCGTCGTTCCGCTTCGTCTACCCCTACGACAAGACCGTGTTCGCCCGCGGGCTCTTGCCGCCAACGTTGCAGTTCGAGGGCTCGTCGGCGAGCGCCGTGTACGTGCGCATCACCGGCGCGAGCTACGACTACAAAGGCTGGTTCAAGGGCTCAAGCCCGCTCCGGGTGCCGCTTCCGCCAAAGGCTTGGGAGGCGATGTCGCTCGCTGCTGGCGCCAAGGATCCGATCAAGGTCGCCGTGACGAAGATGTCGAACGGCAAGGTCGCAGGGCCGATCAGCGAGACCTGGACCATCGCGCAAGGCAACCTGAAGGGCACGATCTACTACGAGACGTACGACTCGCCGCTCGCGGGCGGTCCCCTCTCGGTCGGCATCATGCGCCTCGATCCGGGTGCGCTGCAGCCGACCGTGGTGAAGAAGGGCTGCGGCAACACGTGCCACACCGCCAGCGCCGACGGGTCGACCCTCGTGTCATCGACCGGCTTCGTGCTGAACAGCGTCAGCTACGACCTGAAGAAAGGCGCGGCGACGATGAAGGTGCAGCCCGATCAATCCTTCACGTACGGAGGGCTCTATCCGGACGGGAAGTTCCTCATGTCGTCGACGAACTACCGCACCTGGGCGGGGCTCCCGTCGCGCCTCTACGACACCAAGACCGGAACCAAGATCCCCGTCGCTTCCTGGGACTCGAAGGTGACGAACGGCGGCACGCCCTCGTTCGCGCCGGACGGCACGGCGATTGTGTTCAACCACGAGGACACGGGCGGCGGCCACACGCTCGCCACGATGGGCTTCCAGAAGCAGGGCCTCGTGTTCTCGAACCTCCAGGACATCGCGAACGACCCGACCTACTTCCTCGGCTGGCCGGCGTTCACCCCCGACGGCAAGCGCGTCATCTACCAGGCCGGGACGAAGGAGACCTTCGAGACGAACGACGGCGCGAAGGGGGATCTCTTCATGGTGAGCCCGGTGACGAAGAAGCCGAAGCGCCTCGAGCTCTTGAACGGCTACTCGGGGAACGGGTCGTACCTCCCGGCCAATGACCCGCAGCTAAACTTCGCCCCCACGGTCCTGCCGGTCGCGGTCGGTGGCTACTTCTGGGTGATCTTCACGAGCCACCGCTCGTACGGCAACACGCTTGCCTCGCTCGATAACAACGGACAGAACGGCAAGCTCTGGGTCGCGGCGATCGACATCGACGCGACCGACGGGATCGACCCGAGTCACCCGGCCTTCTACCTCGAGGGGCAAGAGCTCACGGCGAACAACCTCCGCGGCTTCTGGGTGCTCGCGCCATGCAAAGAGGTCGGCCAGGGCTGCAAGACGGGCGACGAGTGCTGCGGCGGCTACTGCTACGAAGTCGACGGCAAGGTCCAGTGCCAACCGAAGCCGGACGGCTGCGCGCAGGAGTTCGAGAAGTGCACGAAGGCGGCCGACTGTTGCGATCCTAGCGCCGAATGCATCAATGGTTTCTGCGCCATCCCGGCGCCGAAGTGATCGCGGGGCGCTGCGGGGCTCGCGAGTCGCGGGGTCGCCTCACGAGGTAGGCGTGGACGACCACGGTCACTCGTCGTCGTCGTCGTCGTCTGAGTCCTCGTCGTCGTCGTCCGAGTCCTCGTCGTCGTCCGAGTCCTCGTCGTCGTCCGAGTCCTCGTCGTCGTCCGAGTCCTCGTCGTCGTCCGAGTCCTCGTCGTCGTCCGAGTCCTCGTCGTCGTCCGAGTCCTCGTCGTCGTCGTCGTCGTCGTCGTCGTCCGAGTCCTCGTCGTCGTCGTCCGAGTCCTCGTCGTCCGCGTGATCCGCTTGGGACTCAGGCTGTTCGTTGGAGTCAGCAGGCATGGTGTCGGCGGGCGCCGCGGAAGCGACCTCGACGCCTTCGCTTGTGGCATTGCGCTCGGCGGCCTCCGCCGCGAGCCGCATCTCCTCAGCCAAGCGCGCCTCCTCGGCCACACGAGCCTCCTCGGCGGCACGCGCTTGCTCCTCGAGCTCGCGCACGGTCGGCTTCGTCGGATCGATCGGCGCGTCGGGCTCGTCGTCGAACTGGATCGCACCCGAAGGCGCAGACTCGCCGAGCTTCCGCTCGTAGGTGCTGCGGGACTCCACGGTGAGCTCGGTGAACTCGCGCAAGGTCGGCATGTCGGCGAGCGTGCGCAAACTGAAGAGCTCGAGGAAGGCCTCGGTCGTGCCGTAGAGCAGCGGCCGACCCGGCTCTTCCTTCTTGCCGAGCACCCGGACGAGATCGCGATCGAGCAGGGTGCGAAGCACCGGCCCGCTGTCGACACCGCGCACGTCGTCGATCTCGGGGCGGGTCACCGGCTGGCGGTAGGCGATGATCGCGAGCGTCTCGAGCTGAGGGCGCGACATGCGCACCGGCTTCTTACCGGTGATCTCGCGCACGGGCCCCGCAAACTTCGGGTTGGTGAGGAACATCCACCCGCGGTGCGTCTCGACGAGCTGAACGCCGCGCGGCTGATAGTCGAGCGCGAGCTCGGCCAAGGCGTCGGCGACGAACTGACGCTTGGTGCGGGTCTGCCGCGCGAGCTCACGGAGCGGGAGCGGTGAGTTCGACGCGAACACGA
This sequence comes from Deltaproteobacteria bacterium, assembly GCA_016875405.1. Lineage (GTDB taxonomy): Bacteria > Myxococcota_A > Polyangia > Polyangiales > Polyangiaceae > SYFR01. Next base: position 91,804 of record VGRJ01000003.1, read on the forward strand.
TCGCCTCGAGCATGCCCCGGAGGTGACCGCGGGACAGCTGGGTCGACGCGCGGCGGATCTGCTCCCAAGCCGCCGTTCGGAAGCGGATCAAATCCGCGACACTTGCCTCATTCATCGCGCTATCCATCGCGCTCCTCCGTCTCGTGTCCGTCTGCGTGCGCTTCCTCGATCGCCGGCGCGTCCTCGAGCAGGACGACGGGCTCGCGGTCTTCGCCGCCGGTGTCGCCCGGCAGCGGGACGCCATCGTTCAACGTCTTGGCGTGGAACTCGACGACCAGATCCCCGAGGTCATCGCTCTCCAGGAAGACGCGCGCGACCCGCATCTTGCACATCTCGAGCACGGCGAGGAACGTGATGATGAGGTCGAAGCGAGACGGCTCGACGCCAACGCTCTCGGGGCCGCCGACGGGTACGGTGAGGAGCAGCTCCTCGAAGCCCATCCGCCGGCGCTTGGCGAGGACCTCGCTCAGCTGAACCATGCGCTCCGAGATGCTGATCTCTTCGAAGTGGACATGGTGCTCGACCGGCTTCTTGGTCGTCTTCTCGAGGAGCTTGGAGAAGACGTCGAAGAGCCGAAACACGCTCACCGGCGCAAACGGCGCAGGCCCCTCGGGGATGGGGGACATCGTGCCCCGCTCGAACATGTCGCGCCCGGGGCCGGGCCGATCGCCCAGACGATCGGCCGCCTCGCGGTACTTCTGGTATTCGAGCAGCCGGCGGATCAGATCGGCGCGCGGATCGAGCTCCTCCTCGGACCCGTCGTCGTCGCCTCCCTGAGCCGGGTCGACCGGGAGAAGCATGCGCGACTTGATGTAGGTCAAGGTCGCAGCCATGACGAGGTACTCGCTCGCGAGGTCGATCGTGACCTCCTGCATCACGGCGAGGTACTCGAGGTACTTCTGCGTGACGAAGCCGATCGGGATGTCGAGGATGTCGAGCTCGTGCTTCTTGACGAGGTGCAAGAGCAGGTCGAGCGGGCCCTCGAAGACGTCGAGCTTTACGCGGTAGGCGTCCGCGCGGTCGACCTCTTCGGGGTCGAGGCTCTCCTCGGCTCGGGGCTTCACGGGACCCGCACCCTTAGCCGGTCGGGACATGGAACGCTACAGCAACGGAACGCACGCCCACGCTGCGTCTTGGGCCCGGGTCCGCTAGGCTCGGAGGCGGTGTTCAGCGACAACTCCAGGGGTGATTCGGAGCCCCCTCGCCCCCTGCCGCAGCCCCGCTCTCGGGTGGGTATTTCATGCGCGACGTGGGTGGCGCTCACGCTCGTCGCGACGCCGGCGGCCTTCGCGGCAGCCCCGAAGCCGACCCCCGCGAAGACGCCCCTCGGTCCTCTTCGCCGGTCGCGCCGTGGACGCTCACCTCGGCCCCCTCGCGCACCGCCGATGGGGAGCGCCTCCACTCGCTCTTCTACACGGGCGTCGGGATGTTCGCCCTCCCGGCGGCCGAGGTCTGCTCGACGCCAGGCGCGCCTTGCCAGCCTGGCGAGACGAGCCTCTCGGTGTCGCTATCGGCCCTGCTGCGGTGGGGCCGGATCGCGGCAGGCGCCGACGCAGATGTCGCCTTCGGCCTCCGCCCCGAGAAGAGCGTGCGCGCACCCGGACGTGAGCACGTCCGCAGCTACTACTGTTTCCACGCGCTCTTTCGCTACCTCTTTCCGGTCACGCGACGCCTCGAGTGGTGGACCGGAGCGAGCCTGGGCGCGGTGGTCTTGAGCGACACCTGGAGCACCCCGTCGGACCGCGAGCCGTACGCGGACATTCGCACGATCGGGCCGGAGAGGCTGTCGCTGCGGAGCGAAGGCCTGAGCCTCGGGCCGAGCATCGGAGCTCACTATCGGTTCCGAGATCGCTGGCTCGTCGGCTCGCAATTTCGCTACTTGAACTGGTTCCTCCCGACCGAGCGCGCCGTCACGCCCTTCGACGACACCGCGTCGCTCGCGGGGCGGGTGGACGTGTTCGAGCTCGCCGTTTTCCTGGGTTTCCGCGCGGGGCAGTGAGCGCAGGTTGACTTCCGGAGCGCGGGTTTGTAGCGAAGAGGCGCGATGCCGTTCGACCTCAGCCAAATCGGCGCGAAGAGCAAGACCTACACCCACGCCTACGACTGGAAGCAGCAGGCGACGTACGCGCTCGGCATCGGGGCGAAGCGGGACGAGCTCGCGTACCTCTACGAGAACCACGCGGGCGGGATGAACGTCTTTCCGACCTACGCCGTAGTGCCCGCGTTCGAGCCGGTGCTCGAGATGATGAGCCGCGCGCAGGCGAACTTCGCGATGGTCGTGCACGGCGCGCAGAAGATCCGGATGAAGCGCGCGCTGCCCGCGACGGCGACGCTCGAGACCGTGGCCACCCTGCGCGGCATCTACGACTTGAAGAAGCTGTCGTCGCTCATCGTCGACACCGAGACCCGGATCGACGGCGAGGTGGCCTTCACCACCGAGTGGGGGATCCTGGTGCGCGGCGAGGGGAACTTCGGCGGCGAGCGGCCGCCGAAGGACGACGAGGGTCACTCGGCCCCCTCGGGACAGGAGCCCGACTGGGAGTTCGAGGAGGCGACGAGCCCCGAACAGGCGCTGCTCTACCGCATCTCAGGCGACACGAATCCGCTCCACGCGGATCCGGAGTTCGCCGCCAAGGTCGGGTTCCCGCAAGGCCCGATCCTGCATGGCTTGTGCACCTACGGCCACGTCGCGCGTGCCGCGACCGCCAAGGCGGCAGGCGGCGATGCGACGAAGCTCTCGGCGATGGGCGCGCAATTCCGAAACCCGGTGTGGCCGGGTGACACCATCGTCACGCGAGGCTACAACCTCGGTGGCGGAAAGGTCGCCCTTCAGGCATTTGCCAAGGGCCGCCCCGACCCGGTCGTGACGAACGCCTGGGCGACCTTCAACGACTGAGGACCGACATGGCGACGAAGAAGCAGGCGAACAAGGGCAAGCAGCACGACAAGCACGAGCACGGCGAGGCTGCGAGCGAGGCCCATGACCACGGTCACGGCCAGGGCGACCACGGGCACCACGACGAGGCCGAGGACGACGAAGCCGAGAGCCGCGCAGACGATCCGACGTGGTGGGCGCCGCACGCCGTGCTGGTGACGCTGCTCTTCTTCGGCATCGGCAGCATGATGGGCCTCTTCAACAAGTGGCTCGTCCCGCTCGTCACTGGTGGCCACGCGGCCCACGCCTCGGCGGACCACGGGTCGCATGGCGCGGACGCTCACAAGCCCACGCAACCGCCCTCCGCGAAGCCCGCGGCGGCACCGGCGAAGGGCGCTCACTGACCCGCGCACCCGAGGTCGCCGCGTCCCTCGAGGCTCGCGGTCAAGGCGCGTCGAGCGAGAGCGGCGCCGTCCTCGGCAACACGGCGCTCGGCGCGAGCTGCACGGCAGCGTAGTCCGGGCACTCGCGCGCTCCGCCGGGAGGCTCGGCGGTCGCGCAGAGGGCACGTACGCAGCCGAGGTAGCGCGACGACGCGTAGCGCTCCTTGAGGCGCTTCGCGGCCCGGCAGGCCTCCTCCGGCTCCGCGAGGCGCAGCGACACCACGCCCTCTTGCCAGGTCGCGTCGTCACCGAGGATCGACGATTCGTGGGTGGTCGCGACGCGGCGAAACTCGTCGCGCGCTCCGCGCAGATCGCCGAGAGCGTCGCGGTAGAGCTCGGCGATCCTCATCTGGGCGAACGGATACTTCGGCCGCTCGTAGCTCTGGCCGAACCAAGCCACCTCACGCGCTCCGAGCAGCTCGCGAAGCTCTTCGACCGCGCGACGAGGCTCGTTCATCCGCTCGGAGACGACCGAGGCCTGATAGTACGCATCGTCGGTGAGCGGACCGTGCGGCAGCGGAAATTTGCGCGCGGTCGCGAGCAGCTCGGCGTGTGCCTCGGCGAGCTTACCCTCGCGGGCGAAGGAGAGGCCTCGCTCGTACTCGAGCTGCTGGACGCCCTCGGGCGCCTTCACCTTTGCGTGCAAGGAGGCTAGCCTTGTCCGAAGCTCCTCCTCCGTCCCGGTCTCTCGGAGGCGTCGAACGAGCGTGCGGATCGCGGTCACCGCCGCGCCGTCCTCACCGTGACGCGCGATCGCGTCGACGAGGAGCTCGTCGCTGCGAGGGTCACCCAACTCGATCGCGGTGTTCGCTTGCTCGAAGCGGACGCGAGCCGCTCGAGAGCCGGTCGGAGCCTCGCGCAGCATGCGCTCGTAGACCGCGAGGGCCTCGGGCTCGCGATCGAGGCGACGAAGGATTCGCGCATAGAGGAAGCGGGCCTCGTCACGATCACGCGCGCGGCGGGCGTCCTTGGCCGCCTGCTCGAGGAGAGACAGCGCCTCCTCGTGACGCCCCGCGGCGATCGCGCGCCGCGCCGCGCTGAACGACCGCACCCAGCCCTCCCCGTACGCGGGCCCCGCGCATCCGGCCGCGAGGAGCGCCACGAGCAGGGCGAGAGTCCTACCGCCGCGCTCAGCCATGCGTCGCCTCGCGGACCGCCGCGGTGAGCGCATCGACGGCGCGCTCGAAGCCCTCCCCAGAGACGTCGAGGTGTGTGACAAAGCGCACGGTGCGGCGATCGATCGCCGAGCAGAGGACACCTCGATCGCGTGCCGCGCTGACGATGCGCTCGGCCTCGGCGACGCGAATGACGACGATGTTCGTCTCGACAGGCCAGACCTCGACGCCGGGGAGCTCGACGAGCCGACGGCCGAGGAGGGCCGCGGCCTCGTGATCGCGCATGAGCACCGAGCGGTGATGCTCGATGCCATGCAGCGCTGCCGCGGCGAGGACGCCGACCTGTCGCATGCCGCCTCCGAGCATCTTGCGGAGACGGAGCGCCGCTTCGACGAGCGGCGCCGGACCTGCGAGCGCCGAGCCGACAGGCGCGCCGAGCCCCTTCGAAAAGCAGACGCTCACCGTGTCACAAGGTGCCGCGAGCTCTCGCTCCGAGAGCCCGGTCGCGACCGCGGCGTTCCAGAGCCGAGCGCCGTCGAGGTGAAGACCGAGGCCCTGCTCGCGCGCGAGCGCGGCGAGCGCGACAACGTCGCCTTGTGGGAAGACGCGACCGCCCCCCATGTTGTGGGTGTTCTCGACGGCGATGAGCCTCGTCTTCGGAAGCCAGTATGCCGGGGACCGTACGAGCCCCTTCGCCTCCTCGACGGTGAAGACCTCGCGCGCGGCGGTAGCGAACTGCACGCCGGCCCAGGCCGCGCCGGCGCCGGACTCGTAGTGCACGAGGTGCGCGCTCTTGCCCGCGATCACCTCTTCACCAGGTCGAGCGTGGAGCATCAAGGCGAGCTGGTTCGCCATCGTCCCGGTCGGAACGAAGAGCGCGCGCTCCTTGCCGAGGAGCTCTGCGATGCGCTCCTCGAGGCGACGCGTCGTGGGGTCTTCACGGTAGACGTCGTCGCCGCACTCCGCCTCGGCCATCGCCTTGCGCATCGCGGCCGTCGGCTGCGTCACCGTGTCGGAGCGGAGATCGAACATCGTCTGCGAGTCTAGCGCGAGGCGGCGAGGTTCTCATCCACCGCGCGTTCGGCTCGACCACGAGCGCATCCATCGCCGAACGCGTAGACGACCGCGCACGAAGAGCCCAGGCCGATAGCCTGCGCGGCGCGCGCGCTCCTCGCTCGCGCGGTGGTCGCATGACGCGTACCCGAACGTGACGAGCCGCGCGTCGGTGTCGAGGACGGCAAAGCACGCGAGCTCCTCGCCACGACGAGCCCCATCGACCGAGCCGGGGTTGACGAACCACCCCTTGCCCTCACCGACCTCGACCGTCCCTCGCGCGCCGAAGCGACTCATGACGCGTGAGCCGTCTCGCAGGTGAACACGATGGACGCCCGCGACATGCGTGTGTCCGTGCACGGCGAGCCATACAGCGGCGTCGCGGCCCTCGACGAAGTACTGGTTGCGGACGAATTCGAGCGGCCCCAGCGCGCGACGGGTGACGTCGTCGACGTGACCATGAAAGACACCGATACCGACCGACAAGGCCCGCCACGTCGGCAGCCGGGCGAGGAAAGCCCGCCGCGACGGGTCGAGCGTGGCGCGCGTGCGACGGAGAGCAGTCCTCGAGCGCCGCGAGGTTGCCGTGGGGGTCGGCGATCAAGCCGAGGCGCATCGAGCACTCCATCGCGACGAGACCTCGCCACGCAAGCAGACGAGCGCGGGCAACGGGTCGTCATACGCGAACACCTCGTACACCTTTGGCCCGCGCGCCAGGGACCAGAGCCAGCGCGGCAGTGAGAGCCCGTGATCGCGTCCTGCGCCGTAATCGCGGTCGAGATCGAGCCAGCGGGTCCGGGACCTCGGAGCGGACGGCGGCGGCGGACGACGCTCGACGAGCGAACGGTACGCTGTGAGCCGGAGGTTTACCTCGTCGACGGCGCCAAGGTAGCTCCACAAGGTGAAGCGCGAGCTGAGCTCGAGGGTCAGGAGCTCGCCCGTCGAGCGGGGCCTCACGAGGTCGTGGTGACATCGTGCGCTTCGAGCGCGCCTTCACGACGGCGAGCGGTCAAAACCGCCCCGACGAGGCCGCCGGCTCATCGACGTCGAGCGTCTCGGGGACGAGCACCCCACGTTTCACGGCACGCTCGTAGAAGCGCTGCTTGTCGAGCGAGCAGGCGAGCAGAGCTTCGTCCCCGAGTGTCACCGCGAAGCGCGACTCGATCGTCACTCGATTCCGCGCCACGAAGGCGAGCGCGGCGTCCGAGCCGTAGACGAGGAGCGGACGCGGCCCCTCGCGACCCACGATCGAATCGGCAGCGACCGAGAGCGCACGAAGCGCGTGGAGCTCGGTCGCCCCTTCGAGAGGCGGGAGGACCAGCGTACGCGCAGTATGGCGCGACCAGAGCGCCGGCTCGTCGGGCTCGATCGTCACCAGCACGGTTGGGACACCGGCTCGCGCGAGCGGCCTCACCAACGTCAAGTCACCGAGGACAAGCGCGGGGATGATGCGCGAGGTCGCGCTCGACGTGGTCGACATCGACGGACGCAGGCTGCAACCGCCGTACTGTCGACGAGCTCGCGACCGTGGTCACACGCTGGCGGTGCGCAGCGAGCGCGCTCGAGAGAGCCGCTCCTCGAGCCGCCAGGCGATCCGCGTCGCCATCGCCATGATCGGGACCTGCGAGTTGACGCCGATGCTGGTGGGCAAGATCGAGCCATCGGCGACGAAGAGCCCGGGGGCGCCGAAGCACTCACCGCTCTCGTCGACGGTCCCGCGTCGCGGGTCGTTGGCCATGCGCGCGCTGCCGAGTGGATGGAAGGCCATGCACTCGATCCTTCGCGCGTCGAGCGGGTCACGCTCCATGTCGAGCGCCTGCTTGCGCGAGGTGATCGCGGGCATCCCGAAGATGGGCAGGATCACCTGCTCCGCGCATGCCTCGAGCGCCATCTCCGCGAGCACGCGCATGCCCTTCTTCAACCGCATGAGGTCGCGAGGCGCCATCTCGTACACGAGCGTCGGCTCACGACCGAGCCCGGCGGTGACGTGGCCGCCTGCCTCGTCGTGCACCATCGTCCCGAACATGGCGAGGTGACCGATCTTGCGCGTGCGCTCGAGCAAGGTCGGCCCGATCCCCGGCAGCCCCGCGGCGATCACGTTGACGGCGGTGTACACGCCGTTGAACAAGATCCCCTCGGACTCGAGATCATCCGAGTAGCAGCTCTGGAGCGCGCCATCCCAGCCATCGAGCTTGTCGCGGAAGGTCGCGACCACGCGCGCCGCCGGGTGAAGCGTGACCAAGCGCCCGAGGGCGTGCGAGCGCAGCCCCGCGCGCGAGAGCAACTCGGGCGTGTGAAGCGTCCCCGAACAGACGACGACCGCCCGGGCGTCGACCTCGAAGCGGTGCGACGGAGCGCCGTACCGACCCCCGAGCAGACGACCTCGAACGCCGCACGCGCGGCCGTTCCTCACCACGACCCCCTCGACGAGCGCATCCGAGACGATGCGCCCGCGATGAGCGACGAGGCTTGGCAAGTAAGCGACGTCGACCGAGCGCTTCGCGCCGGCCGGACAGCCAAAATTGCAACGCCCGTTCCCTTCGCACTCGTCGCCGGTGTTGCGCCTTAACGAGCGCATCGTGTAGCCGAGGCGCTGCGCGCCCTCGACGAAGCGGTTGGTCGACTCTGAGCGGAGCGCCTCGGGCACCTCGCGTACGCGGATGCGACGCTCGACCTCCTCGTAGGCGGCCTCGAGGGCGCGCTCGCTCACCGCATCGAGGCCGTGCTCCTCGACCCAGTCCGCATGAACGGCGCTCGGGATGCGATAGCAAACGCCGCCCGTCAGGAGCGAGGAGCCTCCGACCGCGCGCCCGAGCGTCAGCGAGATGATCGGCGTCTGGCCTACGCCGACCGCCGCGACCATGCCCGCCTCCCGGAACAAACGACGCAGCGAGGTCGAGGGCTCGAAGCGTCCGATGTCTTCATGTCGGTAATACGGCCCCTCTTCGAGGACGAGGACGTCGTGCCCAGCCTCCGCGAGGAGCGTCGCCACGGTCATGCCGCTCGCACCGGAGCCGACGACGACGACGTCGCACGCGTGGTGAAAGCCCCGCGGGAGGTCTCGGCCATGAACGACTGACGCGCTCGAGGCGATGCCCGTCACGGGGAGGGCCCCTTGGCGAGCGGAAGCTTTCGGCGCGAAGCCGTGGTCTCGCGATCGTACCCCGTGAGTCGAAGCGCCTCACCCGACTCGAACGCAGGGACGAGCATCGGGACCTTGGTCGCGACGAGCAGCATGGTGAGCGGAGCGAAAGGGTGCGCCTCGAGGGCTTCGAGGTACGCGATGCGACGCTCGAGTGACAGGCGGCTCATGCGCGAGGCCTCGCCGAGCACGATGAGCGGCAGCCACTCGAGCAACGCCACCAACACGCGAACGCCAAGCCTCACCTGGAGGCTGCATGCGCCGATCGACAGGTCGTACGCGCGCACGACGCGCTCTACCCAGTCCGCGGCGGGTGGAGCGAGCTCGCCTGCGTGATCCGTCAGCATCGCCTCGATCGCCGCGCTCGCAGCCCGCCGCCCCGAGTCCGAGAGCCCGAGGCGCTCCCAGTCTCCAGCGGAGGGAACGTCCTTGAAGGACGGCTCGCTTGGGCTCACGGGTCGCTCCACAGCACGAGCGTACCATCCTCGCACGCGACGAGGAGGCGCCGTTCGCCCATCGGGACGAGCGCACGGACGAGCGCGCAGGGCGACGCGAGGGGCGGCGGTTCGGGTGCTGCGGCCCGAGGGGCGACGAAGCTCACGGCACCGTGCTGGCGGGCGTACGCGATGCGACCGTCCGCATCGACGACGAGCGGGACGCCGGAGCGAATGTCGCGACCCGCACGGCGCGCGCTCGCAGGGAGCGGAGCCAAGCGACGCCGTGGCTCGAGCTCGAGGGTCCGAGAATCTTCACGTGCCGGATCGACGACGTACAGCTGACCGACGTTCGATGTGACGAGCAACGCTCCGGTCGGCGCGAGCGAGGGTGGGCCCTCGAAGGTGGCATCGTCTTCCGGGTAGGCGAGCGCTCGGACACCTCCGTTCACAGGGTCGAGGAGCACGAGGCGCTCACTATCGACGATCGCAGCGATGGCGCGCGGACCGACGCCGATAGCCCCGTCGAACGTCTTGCCTCCAAAGCTTCCCGCTTTGCGCGGCTCGAGGGGCGGTCGCCAGTGCCACACCTCACCTGCTGCCGTGGTCACGAGGACACCCCCCTCGAACGGCAGGAGGCCGCCTGTCGGGACCTCGCTCGCGACGAGCCGCGCGCGGCCGAGCACCTCGAAGGTCGGAGAGAGGTGGACGAGCGTGTCGTCGAGCGCGACGAAGAGCGAACCGTCGTCTCGCGCGAGCGGCGTCGCTCGAGTCTGACGCGCAGAGCCACCAAGCGGGGTCCCTACCCGGCGGCTCCCGTCGGGCAACAGCGCGTAGAGGGTGCCATCACCGCAGAGGGCCGCGACACGCCGGTCCGAGAGCATGACGAGCGGGACGTTGGAGGGTGCGCAGGCGAGCGGGACACGCCAGGCGAGCGCCCCTTCGGCCGTCACGCGAACCACGTCGCCGCGGACCAGCCACGCGAGAATGCCGCCTTCACGGTCGACGAGCGGTGGGGTCTCGAGCGCCCCCTGGAGCGACCGGCGCCAGCGCTCGAGCGGCGTCCTCGGGAGGCGAGCGGAGCTCCTGCCGCGGCGCTCGGGGTCGAGCCGATCGGTGACCGAGATGCCGGGTGGAGGCCCGACGACGACACGCGTCGGTGGACTCCCCTGAACCGCGGGCACGCCCGTGAGCCCGAGGCCAACCGCCGCCATCGCGAGACCTGCGACGAGTCGCGCGGCACGGCGCGCGCGGCGAGCGGACCGAGCGTCGCTCACGCGTCGGAGGCGAGGAGCGTCAACAGCTCACGCGAGCGCTCGTTGGCGGACGCGATGAGCGGCTGCGCCTCCGTCTCCGAGATGTGGAGCTTATCGCGCAAGCGCTCGAGGATCGCGAGCTCCTCCGGCCCCTGCGACCCGTCGACCCACGAGAGCAGGACGGCGTGCTGCAAGGCCGCACGACGATCCGAGTACGAGAGCTCGGTGATCGGGATGTCGTCGAACGAGCGCGGCGTGGCGGCGTAGCTCCGAAGCTCGGTCGCTTCGGACTCGTCCGCGCCGAACGACTCGAGCAGTGCGTCGAGAAGCTGGCGCTCGCGCTCGGCGAAGTGGCCGTCGGCCCAGGCGACGGAGACGAGGGTCTGGAGGATGGCCTTGTCCTGCTCGTGCATGCGAGGAAGGTGCCCGCGCGCAGGCGCCCCGTCAACCGGATGCGCGCACGAGGGTCACGGCGCGCTTCGCTGTCAGGGGTGGACGGCGATCTCGGCCTCGCCGGTCCGGGCAGCCGCGCGCAGCACCTCGGGCTCGAGGTCGACGCGGCTCGGCGTGCTCGGTGCGGTGGGGTCGACGACCAGCAAGTGGGCCGCCTCTTCGCAGGGCAGCGAGACGGGGGCCCGATGCGAGCTACCCGCCGCGACGACCAGCCAGAGCTCGGTCGACGAAGGCGTCGCCGTGATCGTCACCTGACCCGCCGGCCCGACGCCGCCGACGTCGCCGGCTGGAGCCGAAGGCCAGCTCGACGCCGCGCCGGGCTCGAGGGTCGCCGAGAGCGCGAGCGCTCCGGAGGGATCCCAGGCGGCGTCCCGCTCGACGAGGATGCGCCGTGGCTGGTGATCGGGAGCCGTCGCGACGAGCTCGAGCCGGACTCCACGGGGAAGCGCGCGGGACGCGAGCGGCGCATTGCCGAGACGCCACAGCACCTCGTGATGCTCCGGCAGGTTTCTGAGGACGATGTCGGCGCTGCACACCTCGGGCGCCTTGGCCGCAGCGCCGCGACCTAGCAACTCGGGGCGCAGAACCGCGAGCCCCGCGACGGCGGCGGCCAACGACGCGAGCGCAGCGCCGACGCCGAGCATCACCTTGCCGGTGCGGCGCGGCATGCGCTCGAGGAAGAGCGGCGGCACCGAGCTGTTGCCTCGCTCGAACGACTGTCCGCTCGGGGTCGCCGAGAGGCGCGAAGCCTCCTCGGCCGCGGCACCAAGCTCGACGTCGACCGAGAGCCACGGGGCGGACTCGAGTCCCTCCTCTGCTGGTCCGACCGCGTCGCGATGAGGCGCGACGTCTGCAGACGGCGACGCGTCCTCGACCGACGCGGCGTTCGTGAGGGGAGTCATGTGAAGGCTTCCGAGCGCGCCGAGGCTCGACTCGAGCTGGCGGAGAGAGGCCGCCTCTTCGCGCGCGTCGGTGAAGCGATCGAGCAGCGTCTCGACGCTCGCGGCGGCGTAGGGCGGGGCCACGTCGTCGAGGCGAGCGACAACCTTCTCGCGCTTTGGGACGAATCGCTTGGGCACCCGAGACCGGCGTTCGGCCCGCGACGCGTCGTCGCTCATCGAGGCGCGCGCTCCATCGGACCCACGGGACAGCAGGTCGAGCGCGAGCGAGGTCACGTCGCTCGCGTCACGCTGTCGCGCGTTGGGCTCGAGCGACGGGGTCGCGAGGTCGATCTCATCGGGAGCCGGGCCGCTCTTTCGCACGTCCTTTGCGAGGAATCCCAGCACGTCGCGCATCACCGCCTCGCGGAACGTCGGCTGCTCCACGCCCTCGTGAGAGGCTTGGACGTCCGAGTCGAGGAAGGTCGGGGTGAGCGTCGCAGAGTGCTCACCCGGACTTGGGGTCGAGTGCTCCGAGGCGACCTCGTTCGACGCGCGCCTCTTCGGCGTTGGCGCGTGCGCCTGTTCGCTCGCGCGCGAGGCGTCCTCGAGCGTGAACGAAGGCCGCACGAGCTTCCCGCTCCGCGCGGCCTTGGCCGTCTCCCGGGCGAGCCTCGAGAGCGCGCGCTTGGCCGCTGCCCGGTTGATGGGGATCAAGGCCTTTGCAACCTCGGCGAAGAACGGCTCGACGCTGTCGTTCGAGCTCGTACGCGTCGACGCGGCCCGCAACGCGGGAGCATAGCCGTTCGAGAGCTCGAGTAGCTCCGCCAAGAGCCGGCGAAGCGCCGCGCAAGCGTCCCCGCCCTGTACGGCCTGCCTCGGGCCGTCGAAGCTGACTTGCCCCTCGGTCGAGAGCAGGAGTCGCTCGAGGTCGAGGCGCATGGGCACGCCCACCATCGCGCGCCCGAGAGCGAGCATGACGTAGCCGGCCGTCTCGGGGACGAGCGACGCCTGACGCGCACGCGCGGCGGCGATGACCTCGAGTAGCGAAACGGTTTCGATCTGCACCGGGCCTCCTCAGCCACACGCGGATACCCCGTCGGGACCAAAACGGCCAAGAACGTGTATCGTGATGCCGACGCGCGGCCCGCGAGGCCGCTCACCGCGAGCGCACGACGTGAAGGACCGGCCGGAACTCGAACCGCGACGCCGCCCCGCACGAGGCCAGGCCACGCTGAGGCCCGGGCAGGCCGCTGACCGCCCGAGCACCGCTCCACCGCCGTCCTCCACGCTGCCACCGACGACCATCGGAACGAGCTTCCGGCCGCCTTCCCGAGAGGACGGCTCGATCCCGCCGAGCCTCGACCCGCTGGGCGCGACCGCTGCATCGCCCGCGCCGCAGTCGAGCCGCGGACGCGCGAGCGCGCGGGAAGCCGACACGCACGTGACGACCCACGAGCCCGTCCCGGGTGACGGGGCCGAGCGGGGGCGCCGGGCGAAGAGTTCCTCGACGAGCAGCGCGCGGCCGGCTGATTCGTGGGCGAGCTCGCCGCACTCCTCGCGAGCCTCGCGCGATGAGGCCGCCGCCGATCCGCTCGTCGGGCTCGTGGTCGCCGATCGTTACCGGATCGTCGAGCCGATCGGGCGAGGCGGCATGGGCATCGTCTATCGCGTCGAGCACGTGCGGATTGGCAAGCTGCTCGCGATGAAGCTGCTCGCCGGCGAGCTCTCGTCGAACAAGGAGATCGTCCGGCGTTTCAAGCAAGAGGCGCTCACGGCCTCGAAGCTCTCGTCGCCCTTTACCGTGCAGGTGTTCGACTACGGCGTCTGGCAACACCTCACCTTCCTCGTGATGGAACTCGTCGAAGGCGTCGACCTCTCGCGAGCTCTCCGTCGCGCCGGGCCGCTCCCATTCCCGCGGCTCGGGCGCCTCATGGTGCAGGTCTGCTCGTCGCTCGCGGAGGCGCATCAGAAGGGCATCGTCCACCGCGACATCAAGCCGGAGAACGTGATGCTCGTCTCCGACGAAGCCGGCCGCGAGAGCGCGAAGGTCGTCGACTTTGGGCTCGCGAAGCTCCGTGAGAGCTCGGAGCTGAACGAGGTCACCATTCAAGGGACGGTCGTCGGGACGCCGTACTACATGTCGCCGGAGCAGATCCTCGGAGAAGAGGTCGACGGACGCACGGACGTCTACTCCCTCGGTGCGGTGATGTACCGGATGCTCACCGGGAGTTACCCGTTTACCGCGAACACGCCGATCGCGATGTTCACGAAGCACCTCAACGAGGCGCCTCCGGAGATCGCACGCACGCACCCGGAGCTCGGGGTGCCGAAGGGCGTGAGCGACGCCGTCCTTCGCTGCCTGTCGAAGAAGAAGGACGAGCGCTTCGAGTCGATCGAGGAGCTGCACGATGTCCTCGCCGAGGAGCTGCGCGGGCTCGGAGTCGCGTCGGACCGGGACCCGCCCGAGGTGACGAGAGACGGCGACGGCTCACGACACCGACGCGGAGGGGACGCTGAGATCGCGACGCGCGAGGAGCTCGAGGCCTACGAGGCGACCTTGCGGCGCAACCGCTACGGGATCTCGGCCTTGCTCGGCGCGGTGGTGCTCGGTGCGGCGGGTACGGTGGCGGGGCTCGGTTTTGGCGCGAAGACCTCGTTCCGCGGAGAAGAGACCGAGCCCAACGACAACTCTGGCACCGCGAGCGTCCTTCCCTTCGGCGAGGCGGTCCGAGGGACGATCGGCCGGCGCATCGACGAGAACACGGGTGATCAAGACGTGTTTCGGCTCACGGTCCCCGCGTCGACGAGGGCCGTACACCTCAGGCTCGATCCGCTGCCGACCTTCGGTCTGTGCGCCTCCGTGCATCGCCTCGGCTTCGAGCACGCGACTTCGCATTACTGCACGGGCCCGCTCGGCGCGCAGCCCCTCGACCTCCCCGCGGTGCGCCTCGAGGCGGGCGATTACCTCATCGTCGTTCGGCAGGACCGCGCGGCAGATGCCTCTCAGAAGCTCGCGACGCCGATCCACGAGAACATTTCGGACGGCTACCGCCTGAGCCTTGGTGCGAGCGACGACGGAGCGGCGGACGTCGAACCGAACGATGGGATCGAGGGCGCCACACCGCTCGCGCCGGGGGCCGAGCTCCAGGGCTCGCTCGGGTTCACCGACGACGTCGACGTCGTGTGCAGCACCGAGTCGAACGTCGCGTTCGTGGTCGATGACCCGGAGCGACGTTTCGGCACGGTCCTCGAGGTAACCCCACGCGTCGGCGAGTCGCCCATGCCCCTCGTGCGGGTCCACGCCTCGCGAGCCGTGCCCCACTCGAGCCGAACCCGCATGGCGGCGGACGTGAATGGGCCGTGGAAGAGCCCTCCATGCGCTGCCTCGCGCTGCTGCGTCGAGCTGCGCCTGACACGCGATCCGTGGGCGCACTCCGACGCCGTCGGGCCGCGACCGGACGAGACGCGGTACTGGGTACGCGTCGAGCGGGGCGGGAGCAATCCGTGATCCTAGCCGCGGACTGAAAGCAGGGTCAGGGCTGGTACACGAAAGCCGTTCCGTCGTAGGTCGACGCAAACGTCGCAGCCAGCGTCGTGAAGTCAGTCACGACCACCGTACCGGCAGCCTGCATCTCGGCCAGCGGCTGCAGCACCGTGGTGTCGATGGTGTCGATTCCGTTCGAGGCCGTCAGCTCGTCGGGCCTCAGGTTCCACGAGGCAGTGAGAAGCTCGGAAGGCTGGACCGCGCCAGACTTGTACAGGTTCACGAGCTCGACGACGCCGACGACGCCGTCGTGCCAAGCGCCGAACGCGAGGATGTTGGCGCCTGGAGCGTCGACGAAGTAGTGCTCCGGATCCTGGGGGCGCCATGCCCCACTCACGAGCGGATCGTTGACGTGATTCGGCGTGCCGGAGCCGATGAGGATCTCTCCGCGCCAGGACGCGGACGGAAACTTTTTCCCGGCCACCGGCACGCGAAATCGCTCCCAATGCTGAAACTCGGGCAGGGACGGATCCCAGATGTGGCCGCCAATGACCGGGCTGCCGCCGACGCCCAACAGCTCGAGGAGGTGGGCGACGTCGGTGTAGTTGTAGCCCTTGTTCTCGTGGGCGTGAGGATCGATCGAGACGCCGAGATCCTCCTTCAGGTAGCGGAAAACGTTCTTGCCGTCGGTCGTGGCCGTCATGGCAGCATCCTCGTAGGTCTGCGCAGCGACCAGGTACTTCCAATCCGGCTGAAGCACCCACGGGACGGCGCGGCTCTTGGCCCGCGACGCGAGCTCGACGAGCTTGTCGCGCAGGGCCTGATACTGCTGCCGCGCGACCGGCGTACCGATGGCACCGGCGGGGGTGTTGTCCTCGATATGGGTGAACACGACCACATGGACCTTGCCTGAGGCCGGTCCCGAGCCGCCGGTCGCCGTACTCGAGGTCGTGACGCCACCTGTCGTAACGCTGCCGCCACTGCCGTCCTCGTTGGAGGCGCAGGCGGCGACGAGCAAACACATGATGAGCGTGACGAAACGCAACAAGAAACTGTAGCTTAATTTGCACCCAAAGTGCACCCGTCGCCTCGCTCAGACCGGCGCGCCGAGCTCGCGTAGGAAGCCGCGGACGACCGCCTTCGCCGTGTGAACGCGGTACTCCCGCGTCGAGCGGACGTCATCGATCGGAGAGACGTCCTCCGCGACGACCGCGTCGACCGTGGCCGCGGTGAGGTTCGCGAGGGGCGTCGCCGTCACGAGCGCGCGCGTCCGCGGCAAGAGCGACGTCGTCGGTCCCACCGAGGCAATCGCGAGGCCGATGCGTCCAACCTTGCCGCCGCTCACCTCGGCGACCGCGCCGAGCGCCACCTTCGAGATCGCCTGCGCGAGGCGTGTCCCCACCTTGCGCCAGCACCACGCGGCGCCGTGGGCTGGGAGCGGGAGCTCGATCGCGACGATGAGCTCGTCCCCTGCGCGCGTGGTCGCCTTGTAGCCGGTCTGCAGCTCGGCCATCGGAATTCGACGACGGCCGCGGACGCTCTGCACCTCGATGATCGGATCGTACGCGGCGATCGCCGCGATGCCGTCGCCCGCCGGCGAGGCGGTGGCGAGGTTGCCGCCGAGGGTGCCGCGCGCCTGGATCGTCGGCCCGCCGATGTCATGCGTCATCTGCGCCACGAGTGGCGCGTACTCGCGGACGATCGGATCCCGCTGGAGCTCGAGGTAGGTGACCGCCGCACCAATTCGCAGCCTCGAGCCGTCGAGCCGAACGCCGCGGAGCTCGTCGAGCCGGCCGATGTCAACGACCAAGGGCAGCGGGTCGCTCGCGAGCTTGCCCTGACTCACCTGCACCATGAAGTCGGTACCACCGGCGAGGAGCACGGTCTTCTCGCGCTTCGCCTCGCGCTCGGCGAGCATGGCGCACGTCTCGTCGAGCGTCGCGGGGCGGGCAAACTCGTACCGAGGCAGATCGACGAGGCTCACTCGGCCGCTCCCTTCTCGGTCGAGCGCAGCTCGTGCGCCGCGTGAAGGACGCTCTGGACGATGCGCTCGTAGCCCGTGCAGCGACACAGGTTGCCAGCGATCGCCGTGCGGACCTCGACCGGCGTCGGATCGGGGTTGCGACGCAACAGCGCCTCGGCCGCGATCAGCATGCCGGGCGTGCAGATGCCACACTGCGCTCCGCCGTGCTCGGCCATGCAAGCCTGGAGCGGCGCGAGGTGGCCGGCCGCGGCGAGGCCTTCGACGGTGACGACCTCGCAACCGTCGCACTGACCGATCGGCACGAGGCACGCGTTGACGGGGACTCCATCGAGGAACACCGCGCAGCTTCCGCACTCGCCCTCGCCGCACCCTTCTTTGGTCCCGGTGAGCCCGAGCGGGCCCCGGAGCGCGTCGAGCAACCGCGCGAGCGGCGCCATGTCGACGTGCCGCTGCACGCCGTTCACCTTAAGTGCGACCTTCACTGTGCAGCCTCCGAGTTTGAGCGAGCCCACGCCGCAAACAGTCGTTCCGGAGTGAGCGGGAGATGATCGATGGCGACGCCGATCGCGTGCTCGACCGCGGCAGCGACCGCGGAAGCGCCGCCGTCCATCGGCAGCTCGCCGATCCCCTTCGCGCCGCCGCCAGGGCCGTGCGCGTAGGGCGCTTCGACGAGGATGGTGTGGAAGGGAGGCGCGTCGAGCGCGGTCGGGATGATGTAGTTCGTCATGCGCGGGTTGACGATCGCGCCGTCCTTCCAGACGACCTCTTCGGAGAGCGCCCAGCCGATCGCCTGCAGGCTCCCACCCTCGAGCTGGCCCTTGCACATGAGGGGGTGGATCGCCTTGCCGACGTCGGCCGCGCTCCAGAACTCGAGGACACGCGTCTCGAACGTGTCGAGATCGACCTCGACCTCGGCGACGTCGACCATCCACGCGTACACCGGATAGGCGTCACCCTTGTAGCGCTTGTCGTCCCAGTTCACCCACGCTGGAGGCTCGTATTGGACGAGGGCGGTCTGCGGCCCCTCCTGAGCGAGCAGCCTGTCGCCTGCCGCGGCGAACGACTCGCCCGCGCGGCGAACCGCTTCCACGCGCTCCGCGATCTCTCGGGCTGCGCGCTCGACGATCGACCCGACGACCATGACGGTGCGCGAGGCGACGGTCGGCCCCGAGTCCGGCACGCGCGTCGTCGAAGGGACGGCGACCGACACCGCGGAGATCGAGACGCCGGCCGCGTCGGCGGCGATCTGCGCGAAGATCGTCTCGGTGCCCTGGCCGATGTCCGTCGACGCGCTGCGAACCTCGAGCCGACCGCCCAACAAGAGGTCGACCGCGACCTTGCCCTTCAGCATGCGCTCCCCCGAGCCGGTGAAGCCGCCGCCGTGCATGAAGACCGAGCAGCCGATCCCGCGCGCCTTGCGCCCTTCGACGATGGGGCCACGCCGTCGCTTGGCGACGTAATCGCTCGCGGCGAAGGCCTTCTCGACGCACTCGGCGCCGCCGATCGACCCGTGGAGCACCTGGCTCGTAGCGGTCGAGTCTCCCTCGGCGAGCAGGTTCTTTCGCTTCAGCTCGCCCGCGTCGATGCCGAGCCGACGCGCGACCGCGTCGAGATGACGCTCGATCGCCCAAGTCGTCTGAGGCGCGCCGAAACCACGGAACGCTCCGTTCGGGGGCGTGTTCGTCGCGACGCTGACCCCCTCGATGCGAACGTCGCGCCAGCGGTAACAGCCGCCCGCGTGCAAGACCCCGCGCGACAAGACGACGGGCGAGAGCGTCACGTATGCGCCGGCGTCCATGAGCACGCGCATCTTCAGGGCGCGCAGCGTGCCGTCCGCGTCGCAGCCGGTCTCGACGATGCAGCGGGACGGATGACGCTTGGTGGTCGCCTCGAAGTCCTCGACGCGGTCGTAGATCATGCGCACCGGGCGTCCGCTCTTCTTGGCGAGGAGCGCGGCGTGCATCGCGATGAGCGAGGGGTACTCCTCCTTGCCGCCGAAGCCGCCGCCCGTTACCGCTTGGGTGATGTGGATCTGCTCCGGCTCGAGGTGGAAGCAGCGCTTGAACGCCTTGTGCACGTAGTACGGGCACTGGAGCGAGCCGGTCGCATGGACGCCGTCATCGTCCCACCAAGCGACCATGCCGTTCGTCTCGATGTAGAGCTGCTCTTGATGGTGCGTCGAGTACTCGCCGCGGACGACGACGTCGCAGGCACGCAGGGCGGCCTCGAACGCCGCTTCGCCATCGTCGGCGTCGGCCGCGCCCTTGGTGATGAGGTACCTGTTCTGGACGTTGGACTCGCCCCAGATGACGGTACGGCCGAGCAGAGACTCCTCGGCATCAAACACCGCGGGGAGCGGCTCGATGTCGAGCGTGACGGCGGCGACCGCCCGGGCGAGCTTGGCCTTGTCGGCGCACGCGACGAGCGCGACCGGCTCGTAGCGGTGGTTGACACGTTCGGCCGCGAGCACCGGCTGATCGTCGACGATCAGCTGAACGACGTTGTCAGGTACGTCCTTCGCGGTGACGACCGTGACGTCGCTCCAGTCGAAGGAGGGATCGAGCATGACGGCGCGGAGGACGCCGCGCGGGAGCGGGCTCCGAACGGTGGCACCGTGGAGCTCACCGGGCATCGCGGGGAGGTCGTCGACGTAGCGCGCGACGCCGGTCACCTTCGCGGCGCCGTCGAGGCGTGTGACGTTCTCACCGACGACCGGGGCGCGCGTGTCTCGAGGCTTGTTGGCGTCGTGCATGACGAGGCGGCGATGTTGCGGTCCTCGGCACGAGCGGTCAAGCTTGCCGAGCGCCGCACGTCACGTGAGCAACGAGCGCCTCGCGCGTGTCGAAGTCGAGTAGCACCTCGGCGTCGCTCACCTCCACGTCCACGAGCATCGCATCGAGGCCACGGAGCACCTCGCGGAGCGGGGGTCGATCGGAGGCGTACGCGCGCCGCAGCACGTCGACGCGCACGAGCACCGGGTGTCCGCCGCGGCCCCCGTGAGTCGGCCTGACCGCGAGGACCGTCCGACCGGTCGTGGCAGCCGCAACGAGCGCGGCGACGACGTCGGTCCGGGCCGGCGGCACGTCGACGGGCGTCACGAGCACCCAACCTTCGAACCGCGGCTCGAGGGCCGCGAGCCCGCGCGCGAGCGAGCCTGCGGCGCCGTGCTCCTCGCGCTCCTCCGAGATCACGAGCCGCCCGTTCGCAGCGACGCCCTGGGCCTCGAGCGCGGCGACCTCACTCGCGCGAACGACGAGCAACGTCTCTCGAGAGTCACGCGCGCGCGCCTCGACGTGGGCGAGACCGAGGGCTCTCGACCGGTCACCGCACGCCCACGGAGCGAGCACCTTTGGCCCACCGAAGCGCGTGCCCCGACCGGCCGCGAGCACGAGCGCTACCGGCAGGGTCACGTCGCCGACATGACCTCTCGCGACGCAGCCGCGACCCACGCGGCGCGCAGCGACACGACCTCCGCCGCGATCGAGATGGCGATCTCGCCTGGTGAGCGGGCCCCGATCGCGAGCCCGAGCGGCATCCGGACGCGCTCGATGTCGGCCTCGACGAAGCCCTTCGCCTCGAGCCGCTGTCGCGTGCGCGCGGCCTTCGCGCGGCTCCCGACCCCACCGACGAAGCGAGCACCGAGCCCGAGCGCCCACTCGAGGATTTCCTGATCGAGCTGATGGTCGTGCGTCATCACGAGGACGATCGCGGCGGACGGGTCGCCCAGCGCGGCGAGCACCTCATCGTCGTCGTGCTCGAGCCCGAGTGCGACGAGGTTTGGCCCCGAAGCGAGACCGCGCGCCGCGAGGGCCCCGTCGCGCGGATCGGCGACGACCACGCGAAACCCAAGCCCGGCGAGGATCGGCGCGAGCGCAGCTCCGACGTGGCCCGCGCCGACGACGAGCACGCGTACGCTCGCCTCCATCGGCTCGATCAACACCTCGACCGCCCCGCCGCAACACATGCCGAGCGAGGCGCCGAGCTCGTGCCGAACGATCTCGGGCTCGCACTTGCCGCCGTCGAACGCCCGCTGCATCGCGGCGAGGACCTCACGCTCGACCGCGCCACCCCCGACGGTGCCGAGCGCCTCGTCGCGCGTGAGCAGCGCAAGCTTCTGCCCCGGCGTCGAGGGAGCCGAGCCCCGTCGTCGCAGGACCGTCGCGACCACCACGCGGCCACCGGCATCGAGGCGAGCGAGCGCCTCGCGCAGCACCTCGGGTGCGGACGCCGTGCGGACCTGGGCGACGCTCATCGCGGGCCAGTCTACCTGCCAGATGGTCTGGCACAACCCGAGCCGAACGCGCACATCGCGGCGCTCGTTCGGGCTAGGATGCGAGGCCTCGATGTCGTCCTCCCGTACCCTGCTGCAAAACCTGCGAGCAGCGCGATCGGCGCTGAAGGACCTCGCGCGCATGCGGCAGATCACGACGGTGCTCGCGCGCCACGGCTACGGTCACCTCGTCCGCGGGATGACGCGCGGCGACGCCGAGCTCGCCGAACAGCTCGGCACGACGACGGCCGAAGCCTCGCCGGAAGCGACGCGCGCCGACCTCGCGGAGCGCCTCCCGCTCGTGCTCCAGGATCTCGGCCCCACGTTCGTGAAGCTCGGACAAATCCTGTCGACGCGGCACGACCTCATCCCGGCCGAGTACTGCGTCGCGCTCGAGCGCCTCCAGGATCGCGTCTCACCCATCGCCCTCGACGAGGTC
>VGRJ01000004.1 GCA_016875405.1 Deltaproteobacteria bacterium
CGAGATCGACGCTCGGCGTGAGCTCGACGCCCGCCTCGTTCAATGGTGCGTTCCAGTCGCGCGCCATGACCGAGGCGCCGAGGAACGTGAACGGCCGGTAGGTGAGGCCGCTCGACACCGAGAAGAAGCCGTCGAGCTCTGGCCTTCGCGAGGACGACCACGCGAAGGTGTTACCCACCGCGAGCCCATCGGCGAGCCTCGCCGCCATGCCCCAGCGGAGCCAGGTCGCGTTGGCCGGGGCGCCGGAGAGACCCAAAGGAAGCGCCGCCGAGGGCGGAGGGGTCATCCAATCGACGTGCAAGCCCGTCGCGAGATTGAAGAACGGGACGGCGGCCCCAAAGGCGTAGCCGCGCAGCGGGCTCGTCGAGGCGTCGGGCGTCTCTATCCAGGTACCGCGAAGCTCGGGCCCGCGCAAGAACGCGAGGTTCGCGGGATTGATGAGCGTCGCGGTGGTCGAGAGGAGGCTCACCGGGTTCTGCGACGGGAGCGCGAGACCGTCCGACAGGCGGGGCGGGACGGGCTGCGCCATGGCGCGCGAGGCCGTCGCCGCGAGGCCAGCGAGGAGCAACGCGGGGGCGACGCGTCGGAGGCGAACGCCGCGTTGGACAAGGCCAGCGTCGAGGGTCGGAGCGGAATCGTCGTCGGAGGCGTGAGGGCTCGTCATCGATGGTGTCTCAGCCGAGGGTGCAGAGCGAGCGCAGCGCGTCCGCCTCGGCGTCGTAAGCGCGACGGAGCTCCGCGAGCGCGACGCGCTCGACCACGGCACCGACCACCTTGAGGCTCACCTCGATCTCTCCGGTCAGCGTACGGCGCGTACGACCGTCCTCGAGCGGGTCGAGCCGATAGGCCCCGGCAGCGCGAAAATGCTTGCGCCAAGCCGCATCGGGGTTTCCCTCGGCGCGGGGGACGACGTGCCATTCGCCGCGGTGCTCGTCGAGGCGGAACGTGGCGTGCTCGTCCCACGTCAAGAGCTCGCGCGGCGCGCGGTAACCGCGCAGGACCTTGAGGGGGACCTTGGCGTGGAAGCGCCACACCCGCCGAAAGTCGCGACCGTCCACCGCGTGCTCGAGCGCCGCGACCGACTCGAGCGCGGCGAACCGCGCGGCCAGCAAGCGACCGAGATCGGGCGACATCAGCGCGAGCTCGACGACGTCGAGCGGGGCATCGAACTCGTGGTGGATTTCGAACTGCACGCCGCCCCAGAGTCGACAGTCGTGCGTCACCCGTCAACAAAGACGCGCGCCCAAGGCGAATTTATCGAGGTGTAAGCCCATCGCCCACCCAGCGCGCGCGGAGGACAGCCTCGACGTGCCCGAGGTCTCTGGCCGTCTTCACCGGGAGGAACCGGCTCGCGAGGCCATCGCGAGGAACGCGCACGAAGCGGGTGTCGAGCGCGGTCGTCAGCTCGCCGAGCAACCGCTCGAACTGAACGGCGACTCGGCCGTCGACGTCTTTGTGCACCTCGAGGTACGTCCACGACACCTGCGCGGCTTCGAGCGCGACCGCGTCCACGAGAAAGCTGTTGGTGTTGAAGACGGGGATCTGCGCGGAGTCGAGCTCGCGCGGGAGTCGAAAGAGCTCGGTGATGATCGGCCGGCCGTCGAGGAGGACGGGACCGCCGCCGCTGTCTCCCGGACGGCGCTCGACGAGCTCGGCGGTGAGCTTCGCGCCCGAAGCGACATGATGTCCGAGCAACGCCTCGTCGACGGTGACGCCGACGTTGTCGAGGTTCGAGATCCACACGTGGCGTCCGCCACCTGCGACGAACGCGCGCAGGAGGCCGCTCGCACGAAGGGCGTCGACGAGATCGCCGTGGCCGGTCGCGTAGGGGCTCGGCTCGCCGGCGATGCGGAAGAGTCGCCCAGAAGGCTCGAGGCGCAACGACGAGAACTGCTCGAAGGTCCGCGCGAGCGAGGAGCTATCGGGACGTTCGCCGAGCGCGCGTCCGATCGCCCGATTCGTCGCCTCGCTCGTCATGAGCCAGAGCGGGACCTCGACCCCTTGGGCTCGGAGCGCGCGGACCTCGGCGAGCCTCGCGTCGAGGAAGGTGACACCTGGCAAGACCTCGACGAGCGCCTTCACGACGCCGCCCATCCGAGTCGCCATCCCGCCCGCGAGGACGCACGCCGCGACTCGACCGGACTCGAGCTCGCGCCGCCCGAGCGCGCGCGCCTCCCGGGTATCGACGGGTAAGGCGAGCCGCGACTCGGGTACCGGCTCAACGACGCCACGCAGGCGGTTTCGCGCCACGGGATCGCCGCCGAGGGTCGACGCCAAGGCGAGGAGCGTCTCGTCTCGAAAGCCACGGGACTCGAGGCGCTCGCGGAGCGCAGGTTCGAGGGACGAGATCTCTTCCGCGAGAGAGGACATGGGCGCACGTCGGACGATGCGAGGACCGGGCAGAGCCTCGGGGTCGCCCGAGGCCGCGTCAGCGCGGAGCCTCGGGGTCGCCCGAGGCCGCGTCAGATGAAGTAATCCGGCAGGAGCTCAGCGCCAGGCGTCATCGCGTAGTGCTCGAAGTCCGACACGCCGCGAGCGCGCAGCAGGTCCTCGTCGATGAGGAACTGCCCGCTGAGGTCCTGGCTCGGCGTCGTCAGGATCGCGTGCGCCGCGTCGCCCATGATGTCGGGCTTGCGCGAGGCGCGGACGGTGGTGTCACCTCCCAGGAGATTCTGGACCGCGGCGGTCGCGATCACGGTGCGCGGCCAGAGCGCGTTCACGGCGATCCGCGCCCCCTTCAGCTCGTCCGCCATGCCGAGGACGCACATGCTCATCCCGAACTTCGCCATCGTGTAGGCCACGTGCGGCGCGAACCAGCGCGCCTCCATGTTGAGCGGCGGGGAGATGTTGAGGATGTGCGGGTTCGACGCCTTTCTAAGGTACGGAATCGCCTTCTGCGAGCAGAGGAAAGTGCCGCGCGTGTTGATCTGGTGCATCAAATCGTAGCGCTTCATCGGTGTGCTCTCGGTACCCGTGAGGTGGATCGCGCTCGCGTTGTTGATGAGCACGTCGATCCCGCCGAACACCTCGACGGCTTTCGACACCGCCGCCTCGACCTGCGCCTCCTCGCGAACGTCGACGACGAGCGGGAGCGCCTTTCCGCCGGCCGCCTCGATCTCCGCGGCCGCCGTGTAGATCGTCCCTGGGAGCTTGGGGTGCGGTTCTGCCGTCTTGGCCGCGATGACGACGTTGGCGCCGTCGCGTGCGGCGCGGAGCCCGATCGCGAGGCCGATGCCGCGGCTCGCGCCGGTGATGAAGAGCGTCTTGCCGTTCAGGGTATTCACGGGGCGGCAGCCTTGGCAATCACCCTCCGTAAGTCAAGGGCGACGCCCGCGGGGGCGCGACGCCGACTGTTTTTGGACTTTCCCGGCGCGTGTCGGTAGGTGTGCCAGTCCGGGAGCGGGAGAGGTTCGCTCAGGGTGCATTCGTGGCGCTGACGATCGTCATCAGAGCGAAGGATCCCGCGAGGGACGTGGCGCTCGAGTTCGATGCGACTCGGATCGTCATCGGACGCGGCAAAGGCTGCGATCTCTGGCTCCCCGACGCCTCGGTCGCCAAGCGGCACGCCTCGATCAGGCGCGAAGGCGGAAAAACGCTGATCGTCGATGAGGGCAGCGCCAACGGGATCGTCGTCGACCGTGTGAAATTGCCCGCGCATGCGCCGCGCGCGCTCGAGCCCGGCTCGTGGGTGAGGGTTGGGCGCTACTGGCTCGAGATCCGTACGGGTGGCGGGATCGCCAGCACGCCGGAGGAGGTGCGACGCGCAGGGCTCACGCTCCTCAGGCGCCAGCTCGCCGAAGACAGCGAGCCGTGCGTCGCGGCGCTCGAGGTGGTCGGTGCAAAAGACGCGACGGGCGAGCGCGTCACCCTCGAGGACGAGACCCGCGAGTACGTCCTCGGACGCGGGCGCGACGCCGATCTAGCGATCGCCGACGAGCACGCGTCGCGCCGGCACGCGTCGGTCACGGCGCGCGGCGAGGGGTGGGTCCTCCGCGATCTCGGATCGAAGCGGGGGACCTTCCTGCGGGCAAGCGACGGCGAGGAAGGCACGCCGGAGGAGACCCGCCTCGAGGCGGAGCCGAGACCGTGGCGCGACGGCGAGCTCGTCCGGATCGGCAGCACGCTCGTGCGCCTCGTCGACCCGATCGGCCAGGCGCTCGACGAGCTCGCGGCCGCCCCCGAGCGCAAGCTGAGAGCCGAGGAGCAGCGAGAGCCTCCGCCCGGGGTCCGCGACGCCGCGCCGACGATCGACGCACCGCAGGACCCGCTCCCGGAGGGTCCGCCCGAGCGCGCCTCCCTCGAGTTCGATGCGCCGACCGTCGACGACTCGGATCCGGACGCGACCGGTCGCGCGCTCGCGACGCTCGACACCATGGTCGCGCTGGTCGCGCTCGGTCTCCTGGGTCTCAGCGCAGCCGGGCTGTTCTGGCTGCTCCGCTGAGCCTGGTGACGCCGTACTCGCCTTGATTCCCGAGGCAGGCGCGCGTAGTCGAGAAGCGTGCCCCTCGACGCCAAACGGTTCCTCTTCGTCACCGGCAAGGGCGGCGTCGGGAAGACCACCGTGACGGCCGCCGTCGCGACCGCGCTCGCGGCGCGTGGGAAGCGCGTCCTCATCACGATGTGCGGCGCGCACGAGCGCCTGTCCGCGATGCTCGAGCGGCAGCCCGTCGGACACGAGGTGGTGTCGGTCGGGACGAACCTCTGGGCGACGCGCATCGACCCCGAGCGCGCCATGGAAGAATACGGCGAGCTCGTCATTCGAGTCCGAGCGCTCGCGCGGCTCGTCTTCGAGAACCGCTACACGCATGGGTTCTTTCGGGCGGCGCCAGGCCTTCACGACTGGGCGATGCTCGGCAAGGCATGGTGGCACACGACCGAGGAAATCGACGGGCGGCCCAAGTACGACGTCGTGCTGTTCGATGCGCCCGCGACTGGGCACGGCCTCGACATGTTGCGGGTGCCGAAGGTCATCCTCGACGTGGTGCCGCCGGGAGTGCTTCGCCGTGACGCCGAGCGTGCGTGGGAGTTGTTCCACGACCCCGAACGCGCCGGCGTCGTGCTGGTCAGCCTCCCCGAGGAGCTTCCGGTGACCGAGTCGATCGAGCTCGCCAGCGCGCTCCGTGACGAGCTCGCGCTACCGCTCGAGCGAGTGGTCGTGAACGCGCTGCTCCCCGCGCTCTTTGCGCCCGCGGAGCGTACGGCGCTCACCTCGGACGAGGCGCTCTTCGAGCTCGCCCGGCGTGGCGAGGATCTCGACGCCTCCGAGGCGGCTCTCTCGGCGGCGATCCGTCGGGCTGCGCGCGAGGAGCTTCAATCCCGCAGCGTCGAGCGGCTCGAGCGGAGCCTCGCGACGCCCACGACGAGGCTGCCCTTCCTCCTCGGCACGGCCGGCACGCCGGCAGGCATCCGAGAGCTCGCCCGCCACTTCTGAGACCGGAGCGCACGATGCACCGCGATTGGGTCCTCGTCACAGGCTATCCGGGCTTCGAGGCGCGGAAGCTCGTCGAGCACCTGCTGGCGGTCGAGCCGACGACGCATGTCGCGCTGCTGGTCCAGAACGCAGACGAAGACGCGGTCGGGCGTCACCTCGAGCGCGTGGGCGACGACCGCGCACGCGTCGAGCTCTTCGAGGGCGATCCGGCGGCGCTCGACATGGGCCTCTCGGGCGCGGAGCTCGGCGCGCTCGCGAGACGGGTGACGCGCATCCACCACGTTGCCCACCTCTCGCACGTCGGCGCCGACAGGCGCACCGCGACCCGAGTCAACGTGCAGGGCGCGGTGGAGGCCATCGCCGTCGCGCGTGCCTGTCACCACCTCGAGTGCCTGGTGCACCACTCGACGGCGCATGTCTCGGGTGATCGGGCCGGGCTGGTCTACGAAGACGAGCTTGACGAAAGTCAAGGGTTTCACGGCGTCGTCCAGGAGACCCGCATGACCGCCGAGCTCGTCATGCGACGCGCGATGAGCGACCTCCCGATCGCGGTGATCCGACCGACGATGATGGTCGGCGACAGCGATACCGGTGAGGTCGAGCGCTTCGATGGACCTTACCTGCTCGTGATGTTGCTCCTCGGGCTACCGGGTGATCTCGCCGTCCCGCTGCCGACCGGCGCGGACAACCCGCTCGACATCGTCCCCGTCGACCACGTCGTGAAAGCCGCCCGCGCCATTGGGACCTGTCGCGACGCGCGCGGCCGCACCTTCCACCTCGCCTCCTCAGAGCAGCTCACCGCGCGCGAGGTTTTCGAGCGCATCGCGCGCGCCGGCGGCAAGCGCACGGCCTCCCGCAGCCTGCTGCCACGCAAGCTCGCGAGCGCGCTGTCGCGTACGCCCGCCCTCGCGAAGGTCCTTCAGGAACCTCGCGCCCTCCTTCAGCAGCTCGTCACCAAGGCGCGGTACGACACACGCAACGCCGACCGCATCCTCGCGCAGCACGGCCTCGTCTGCCCGCCGCTCGACGCCTACGTGACGACGCTCGTCGCGGCGGTGCAGGAGCGCTTCCGCGAGCGCGCAGGCGATCGCTCCACCCTCGACCCGGAAGGATGACCATGCACCACGCTCGACCCTCGAATCGCCCCATCGCTCGCGGCCCACGGCACAGTCGGTGGCTCGGCATCGCCGCGCTCGGGCTCTTCGGCACGACCGCTTGTGGGGACGACACGGCCGGTGTGCCGGGGACCGCGACCGGAGCGACCGGCAGCGTCACCGGGTCGAGCGACGCGACGAGTGGCTCTGGGGGCGGCGCGGGCGGCGCGGGCGGTGCGGGGGGCAACGCTTCGACGGGCGGCAGCGGGGGCAGCAGCACCGCGACCGGCGGCGGCGGCATGGGCGGTGCGCCGTTCATGCCAGAACCGATCCCCGAGATCGATCCCGAGCCGGCCAAGGCGTGCGCGAACATCCCGTCAGGGTATTTTCAGTTCCTCGACGACGGATGCAAGGCGCGCATCGTTCCCTCGTACGTCGATCGCGAGCTCGCCTGCCCTTCGGTGGACACCTCGCCCGAGATCGCGCTCACCGGTGGAGGGACGGTCACCTACCAGCCCGGCAGCGAGACGCCGAAGTTCGACACCACGGCGCTCGACGGCATCGTACCGCCCGAGCTGATGGCGACCGTGATCCTCATCCGACGGGTGAACGGGGTGCCGCACTACCGCTACCTCAGCACGGGGGATCACGAGGTCCCCTACCAGCCGTGGAGCACGACGAAGGTGGTCGCGGCAGCAAACGCAGCGGCGAGGCTACGGATCGCCTCCGACTACGGGGTCGGGCTCACCGCGAAGGTCGACGGCAAGCCGCTCGGCGACCTCGTCACCAGCATCTGCAACTACGACTACTCGCCCTACAGCTCGAACGCGCTCGGCCGCTACTTCCACAACGTCGGCACGCGCAAGCGCGCGAACGACCTCATCCACGATCTGTGGCTGAAGCGCCCCGCAGCCGAGACTTTCGGCGGAAATTACGGCGAGAACGCACCTGGGCTCGGTTACACCTTCGTCGACGGCGGCAAGCAGGTCTCCGTCACCGCCGACGCCGCGACCGGTTACGCGAACAACCTGTCGAGCCGTACGATGGCCGAGATCGTCAAGCGCCTCGTCCTCCACCGCGAGGAGGCCCCTCAACAAATGCCCGGGATTCAGTGGGCCGATGTCCGCGTGCTGCTCCACGGCGCCGAGGGCTCCGCGAAGTACGGCGAGTGGGGCGGCATGTCGGCGGACTCGGCGATTTACCTGCAGGCGAGCCACGACATGCCCTACATCGAGAAGCGCAGCCACGGCCGCTGGCGCACCTTCTCGAAGCTTGGCCTCGGTACGAGCGGCCAGTTCCTCGACGTCGGCTACGCGTGCATGCCGGTGCTCGACGACGACGACAAGCCGGTCGCCGGGTGGAGCCGCGAGTTCGTGATCGCCGCTCACCTGCCGTCCGGTGGGTCCTCGTGGGCGGCGCGCGACCGAATGCTCGCGAAGGCCTACCGCGCGATCGTGACGCGCATCGTCGACGGGCGGCTCTGACGAAGCCGTGCCCGCGTGGCCGCGCGTCGTGAAACCGACGTGGGCATCGCGGCGATGACCTCGAGAGAGGCCGAGAGCCTCGCGAGGTCCCCCATGTCGAACCAACGCTGCCCTTCCACCCGTCCCACGGAACCCACCACCTACTTCGAGGAGCTCCCGCGCGTCATCGACGCGGCGTACGCCTACTGGCACGCCCATCGCGCGCGCGTGTCGCTGCCCACGCTGCTGCAGCACGGCTCAGCGGCGCTGCGCTCGGCGCTCGATCGAGGCGAGCCGCTCGAGCTCGACTTCTCGACGCCACTCGGCGCCGATCCCCAGAGCGGCGAGTCGGAGGCCGCCTGAGCCTCGAGGCGCGGGCGCTCGCCCCAAAAAGGCGGGCGCTCGCTTGCGTCGATCGTTCGCTCGCGCCACGTTCGGTCGGGTGAGCTGCTCGACGACGAGGACGCGCCGCGGCAGCGCGTTCGACCCAACGGTTTTCCTCCTCTTGCTCGGTGTCGGCGCGCTCGACGCCGCCTGCGCCACCGCCTCGTCGAGCGCGAAGGGCCCAACTCGCGCGCGGAGCTTCGTTGCGCCGCCTACACCCATGGCCGCGACCGCGAAGGTACCCGCGCCGAGCGCGTCGGCGGCACAGCCGTCGCCCGAGCTCCCCGCGGCGACGACGCACGAGCTCACGCAGCTCCTCGACGCGCGCGTGCTCTTCTTGGCGCGCGGCGAGAAGGGACGCCTCGCGGTCTTGACGGACGAAGGCGGCGTAGTCGTACCGCAGCGCTACGAACATGGCGCGTGGGAGCGGCTGCCCATCCCGGAGGAGCACCGCGCCACCACCGAGGCTGCGCGGCTCGGCATGTATTTCGGTCGAGACGATCGGCCGCGGCTCATGGGCTATCGCCTCGTCGGGGGCGAGCCGCGCATGGTCTACCTGCGCTACCGCGACGGGCGATGGCACGATCAACGGCGCGAGGTCGGCTCGCTCGCGGGCGACGACGCTGCGCTCTTCGGCGAGCTCGGCGAGGCCGATCCGGAGATCGTCTGTCGGGCCGAAAACTCATGCATTTTGAAGAGCCGCCGCGGCTGGCAGGTACATCGCTCGGCGCTGCCGCTCGAGTCGGTGACCCGTGCCTTCTCGGGGCGAGGCTACGCGGCCCTCGCGACCGGGCTATTCCGCGGCGAGAACCTCGGCTTCGAGCGCCTCGGCGGCGAGACGCCCTGGAAGGCCGTGCCCTCGGGGTTCTGGATCGGGCCCGACGGTGACGCGGCGGTCGTCGATCGGGGCTCGGAGCGCCTCTTCACCCGGGGCCCAGGCGCGACGGCGTGGCTCACGCAGCCGTCGCCGATCCACGGACCGCGCGACGTCGCAGGAGGGCGTGCGGAGCGCTTCGTCGTCGGTGACGGGGGAGTCGCGGTCCTCGGGCAGGATGGCGCGCGTCGACTCGGAGCGCCGAGCCTCGCGTTGTCGCGCGTGATCGTGATCGACGACCACGTGGTGACGGCCGGCCCCTCGGGAGTGTTCAGGATCCGCCGCCGCTAGGCGCGGAGCGGCTCAGGTGCCGCAGAAGGTCTGCGTGACGCGCTCTTCGGGTCGCGGCGCGAGCGCGAAGCGCTCCTTGCCGGGTTGCTCGTCGTAGGGACGCGCGAGCACGTCGACGAGCTCATGAAAGGGCTCGAGGTCCCCACTCATGGCCGCACGGATCGCGAGCTCGACCTGATGGTTGCGCGGGATGTAGGCCGGGTTGACGGCGCGCATCGCGGCAGCACGTTCGGCGGCAGGTATGGGGCGCTCGTCGGCGAGGCGGAGACGCCAACGCTCGAGCCACTCCGTCACGGCGGGGCTCCCGAAGGTCGCGCGGAGCTCGGCGAGCGTCGCGTCGTCCTCCGCGGCACGCGCGAGCGAGCGGAACGTGAGGGTGAAGTCCGCCCCGGCGTCGGCCATGCAGGCGAGCAGCGCACCGTAGAGCTCTGCATCGCCGGCGCGCGCCTCGAAGAGCCCGAGCTTGCGGCGCGCGACCACTGCGTACGCGTCGTCGAACGCGCCGCCGAAGCGATCGAGGGACGTCTGCGCCGCCTCGACCGCAGCCGACTCCGAGTCGGCCAAGATCGGGAGCATCGCCTCCGCGAGCCGCGCGAGGTTCCAACCGGCGATGCGCGGTTGCTGGGAGAAGGCATAGCGTCCCTGCCGATCGATCGAGCTGAAGACCTTCGCGGGGTGAAACGCGTCCATGAAGGCGCAGGGCCCGTAGTCGAGGGTCTCGCCCGAGATCGCGCAGTTGTCGGTGTTCATCACCCCATGGATGAACCCGAGCCCGAGCCAGCGCGCGACGAGCTCGGCCTGACGCTTGACGACGCCATCGAGGAGCGCGCGAAACGGGTGCTCCGAGTCGAAGGCCTCGGGCTCGTGGAGCGACCGCGCGTGCTCGGCGAGCAACCGCAGACCGTCGACGTCACCGCGCGCAGCGAAGAATTGAAACGTCCCGACGCGCAGGTGACTCGACGCGACGCGAACGAGCACCGCGCCTGGGAGCGGCGCCTCGCGCATCACGTAATCGCCGGTGGTCACCGCACCGAGCGTGCGCGTCGTCGGGACCCCGAGCGCGTGCATGGCCTCGCACACGAGGTACT
Organism: Deltaproteobacteria bacterium; assembly: GCA_016875405.1. Taxonomy (GTDB): domain Bacteria; phylum Myxococcota_A; class Polyangia; order Polyangiales; family Polyangiaceae; genus SYFR01. The sequence goes on from VGRJ01000004.1 coordinate 10,626, forward strand.
CGCGGAGCACCGGGCCGAGCGCCGCGCGTCCGTCACCGCCACGCGAGAACGGCGTACGCCCGGAGCCCTTCCACTGAAGGTCGTAGCGTCGCCCGTCGCGCGCGACGATCTCGCCCATCAGGATCGCCCGGCCGTCCCCGAGCTGCGGGACGAAGTGGCCGAATTGATGCCCTGCGTATGCGAGCGCGATGGGCTCGCTCCCCTCCGGGACCCGGTTGCCGGCGAGCACCGCGACTCCTTCGGGCGAGGCGAGCGCGTCCGGATCGATGCCGAGGAGCTCGGCGAGCCCGCGATTGACTTTAATCAACCCAGGAGACTCGACGGGCGTCGGAGCTCGGCGCGCATGGAAGCGCTCCGGGAGGCGCGCGTAGCGGTTGTCGAACGAGAAGGAGGGCGTCATAACTCTGCCGGGCGCCGAGGAGCATGGCACGCGATCGCCGCAGGGGCACTGCCCGTCGCTCGCCCGACGCGCTCCCCTTTCGGCTCAGCGTCCCCCCGCCTCGTCCATCAGCACGCGCGCCGAGGCCGCCCGACCGCTCAACATCGCGCCGACGATGCCGTGCCCCGAGCGCGTCGACGCACCCGCGAGGTAGAGCCCGGGGATCGGACCACGATAGCCGGGCCGATGGCCCATGAACTGCTCCGGCGTGGCGGCGATACCGTAGCCCGTGCCCCCCGTCGCCCCGGTGAAGCGCAGGTGCGTCACCGGCGTGGCCGACTCGCGGTAGGTGACGCGAGCGCCAACACCCGGGAAGAGGCGCTCGAGCCGGGCGAGCAGGTTCGCCTCGATGGCGTCCTTTCGCGCGGTGTACGCGGCCTCACGACGGTAGCGCCACGCCTCGACACCCCGCTCGTCGACCCCCCAAGCGGACAGCGGTCCGGGCACGAGCGCCATCACCTCGAGCGTCGACTCACCGGACGGGGCGTGGTGGAGCGCGCTCTCGGGGTCCTTCAGCGAGCCGCTCGTGACGTAGCAGCCACGGATCGCGTCGGCAGGGTCGGCGTGCTGACGATAGACGTCTTCGACGTCGTAGCCGTCCATCTGCCAGTAGTTCGCGACGCGCATGCCGAGGTCGCGCAGGTCACCTCGGACGCCGAGGAAGGTCATGAAGAGCGGGGTCGCCATCGCGTAGCGGCGCGTTCGCTCGATGAGCCCGAGGGGGAGGTGCTCCGGGCCGACGAGCTCGAGGTAGGTGCGCTTCAAGTCGGCGTTCGAGAGGACGATCCGCGCCCGCACCTCGTGTCGCTCGCCGCGCGGTCGCTTGATCACGACGCCCGTCGCGCGACCACCCTCGACCAGGATGCGCTCGACCGGAGCGCGCACGTGCACCGTCGCGCCGTGCGCCTCGAGGGCGTCGACCAGCCGATCGGCGATCACCTGACCACCCCCTTTGGGATAGTAGGCGCCGCGGAAGTAGTGCGCCGCGAGGCCGAGGTGCAGCGCCGCGCTCACCTTGCTCGGGGCGAGCCCGTAGTCACCATGCTGCCCGCAGAGGACCGCCCGGAGCCGCGGATCGCGGGTGATGCCCGCGAGGACGTCGCCGATGGTGGCCTCGCGATGGGGCGCGAAGCGGAGCGCGTCGAGCGCGAGGCGCGGCAGGTCTGTGAGCGGCGGCATCGTGCCGGGCTTGCGATCCATCGCGCGCGAGAGCCTCAGGATCGAGCCGACGAGCCCGATGTACCGCTCGATGCCGCGGCGCTCCGCCGGAAATTGTTGGACGAGCCGCTGTCGGTAGAGCTCGAGATCGGCGGGGATCCGAAAGCGAAAATCCGGGAAGACGAGCTCGTCAAAGCCGTCCTGATCCATCGGCAGGAAATCGACCCGGATCCCGAGGTCGTCGAGAATGCGCGGCATCATGCCCCCTGGCGCGCAGTCGCCGACGTAGTGGAGGCCGACGTCGAACCGGTAACGGGCCCCGCGCGCGCCGCGCTCGAACTGGGTCGCGCAGCCGCCCGCGACATAATGCGACTCGAACACCGCGACCCGCAGGCCGCGCCGCGCGAGATAGGCCGCGGAGACCAAGCCGCCGAGGCCGCTCCCGACGACCGCGACATCGACGCTGATGGGGAGCTCGGGCTCTCGCGGCTTCGGCTCGGTCTCGCTCGGACTCGACATGACGTGGCTCCTCGAGGTTCGGCCCGCGAGGCGTCGGTGACGCCGCGGTGCGCCTGTCGACGACGTAGGCCCGACGGCGTCGCAAGGCGACGGTCACGCGCGCGCGACACCCCCAAAAAGGGACGCCCTCCGCACGTCGTGGTGCGGAGGGCGGTCGGCGTGAGTGGATTCGAACCACCGACTTCCTGCTCCCGAAGCAGGCGCGCTAACCAGGCTGCGCTACACGCCGAGGGACGCGGAGATTCTCTCGCGGGCGCCCATCTGTCAAGGGCCGAGCGCTTCGCTCGGGGCGGCGTGTGCGAGGGGGCGGAGCCGTGCGAGCCGGGCGCCCTTGTGCCGGAGGGCCGCGCGCGGCAGGCTTGGTTTATGGGGATCTTTGATCGGATGGGCCAGGTGATCTCGAGCAACGTCAACGCGCTGCTCGACAAAGCGGAGGACCCTCGCAAATCGGTGGAGCACGCGATCACCGAGATGAGCGACGCGCTTCGGCAGGCCAAGCAGGAGATCGTCGAGGCGCTCGGGACGCAGAAGCGCCTCGGCATGAAGGCCGAGGAGACCGACAAGGAGATCGCGAAGTGGGAGCAGCGCGCCGAGCTCGCGCTAAAGTCCAACGACGAGGCGCTCGCGCGCGAAGCGCTGAAGCAGAAGAAGCGGCTCGTCACGGAGCGTGACCGCGCCGAGGCGGTGCAGGCCGAGCAGCGCGGCATCGTGCTCACCATGAAGCGCGAGATGGAGCGCATGGAGGCGAAGCTCGGCGAGCTCAAGGCGCGCAAGACCACGATCGCCGCAGAGCTCGCGCGCGGGAAGCGGGCCGCCCAAGACCCGACCGCGCCGACGGCGCCGGGAGGCAAGGCGTTCGAGAAATTCCGTGAGATGGAGGACCGCATCGAGCAGCAGCGCTCGCAGGTCAGCGCCTACAGCGAGGTCGAGGAGGCGCTGCGCGACGGGCGCCCGAGCGAGGCCGATCTCGAGGCGCGCTTCGCCGAACTCGAAGGACGCGGCGTGACCCCTTCGGGGGCACCGACCGGGGACGGCCTCGACGACGAGATCGCGCGGCTGAAGAAGAAGCTCCGCATCGAGAGCTGAGCGCGCGCGAGAGCGGCGGCGCGGGGAGTCCGCAAGACGTCGGCCGACGTCGCCTCGAGGGGGTTCACTTCGGCTCGGCGATGCGGCTCACCTTGCCGGGAGGCACTCGCGCCCAACGAAGCGAATCGCCAACGAGGGTCGAGAGCCGCTTCGCGCGGGAGCCGTCGATCCGCATCAGGTAGAGGCCCGGCCCTTCGCCGCCCTTGCGGGTCGAGAAGAAAGCGACGAGGCGGCCGTCGGGACTACAAGCGGGGTAGCGGCTCGTCCCGCCCTGGGTGAGCCGCACCATGCCCCCGCCGTTCTCGCCGGTGGCGACGATGTCGGTCGCCTTGCCGAGCCCCACGGTGAAGAGCGCGCGCACTCCGTCCGGATGTCGGCAGAAGACCGGCGCCGAAGCCATGAGCCCAGAGGGCGAGATTGGCTTGCCGTCGACGAACACGCGCGTGCCCCACTTGGTGTCGCCGACGAAGGCGAGGCGCCCGTTCGGTGACCAGGTCGGGTGCATCGCGAGCTCGTTGTCGGACGCCTCGGTGAGGTGCTGCAGATCCGGGCCTCGAAAGAGCTTGATGCCCGCGCCGCGCGCGATCGACACGGCGACCTCGGCCTCGTTGCGCGAGAACGCGATGCCGTAGACCGAGCCTCGAGGGGTGAGCGAAATGGGCTCGGCGGCGCCGGCGCGGAACAGCCGAAATACGCCTCGATCGACGCTCGCCCCCCAGTAGAGCTGGTGGTCGGGCCCGAAGGAGGGGCTCACGGCGAGCTGATCCGGCGGCGATACTGCGTGAGGGTCGTGCCCGTCGCCGTCCATCACGTAGACGCGACGAGCCTTGCCATGTCCGAAGACGAACGTGAGCGAGCTCGAGAAGCCTCCCGCCGTGCCGGTGAGCGCGCCGAGCAGCGCATCCGCGAGCCGATGGGCCTCGACGCGGACCTGGCTCGCCTCGACCTCGATGCGCTGGTGGTACACGAGATCGTCGGGGGACTCGGTGAGCCAGCCCGTCACCTCGAGCGATACCTTGCCGCCCTCGAGGGACTTGCCGACGAGCTTCACCAGGGCCTCGGCGCCCTTCGCCTTCCAGCCCGCGAGATCGACCTTGGCGTCCGAGAGCAGCGCGTCCTCGGGCTCGGGCAAGAGCTCGTACTCGCCCGAGAGTTCGAGATCGCGCCGGACCACGTTGCGGAGCGTGATGTCGCTCTCGTCGGCAGCGAGCGTGGGGTGCACGGCGATCTTGGGGAGCGGGCGCACGCCGTCGACCGCGCTCGACGCGACGACGATGTTCTTAAGGATGTCCTCCGGCTTCGCGGTCGGCGCGTCCTCCTCAACCGCTTGAGCAGAGGCGAGCCTCGGCGCGAGCGAAGCGAGGACGGCAGCGAGGCGGAGCGACGAGCGGAACGTCATGATCCACAGACGAAGGTGACGTTGGTCGAATTCGGACGGAGCTCCGGAAAATCCTCCGGGGGAGGCGGAATTTGCTGCCCCTGCGCGCTCTGCATAGCACGCTCGGCCGCCGAATCGATGTCGGGGTTGCCGCTCTTCGTCAGCGTGTAGCCGACGACCGTACCGTCAGGGCCGAGGGTCACCGATGCGACCGCACGCAGCCGCCCGCGCTCCTCAGGGGGAAGGTTCGCGCAGGGCGCACGGAAGCGGCTCGTAAACCACGCGACGACGCGGCCGAGGTAGCGCCGGGCGGCGTTCTTCTTGCGCGGGTCCGCGTTGGGATCGCCGTTCGGATCGCCTCCGGGATCGCCCGGTCCCGGAGGCGCTTTGCCATCCCCCGAGCCGACCTCGGCACCGCCGGTGGTCGTCGCTGGCACCTGCCCCGTCGCAGCGTCGCTCGACACCGAGGGCGCCGCGCTTCGAGCGTCGGGGGGTGCGTCGGGTGACGCGGACGACGCGAGCGGCAGCTCCTTCGAGGGGATGGCGGCCGGGTCGTCCTTCGCGCGGGTGCTCGGGCGCACCTCAGCCTGCGGGGCGGGCGGCGTCGGATCCGCCCAGGCGCTCGGCATCTTCACCTTCACCTTGCCACCGCCCAGCTTGATGTTGGGCGACTCGAGATCGAGGACGGGCTTGACGCGGATGGGGACCGCGGCACCTCGATCGATCGAGGGCAAATCCGGGTCGTGTGGGCCGCTCTGCAAGGCGAGCGCGTAAGCCGCGAGGAACGGAATCGGCAACGCCACGAGCGCGGCGAGGGCGAGCTCACTCGGCTTGTAGTCGCGCCACGGTCGCATCGCCTCGGCCTACTTCACCGGCTCGAGCTCGGGCTCGACGAGCAGATTCAACCCCTCCACGCCCGCCGCCCGCGCTGCCGCGACGACACGCGCGACCACCCCGTAACGGGCTGCTTTGTCGGCCCGGATGTAGAGCTCGCGCTCCTTCTGGATGCGCTCGCTCGTGCGGAGGACCTCCTCGACGTCGTTCGTGACGTCCTTCTCGCCGAAGACGATCTTCTCTTCCTTGGTCACCGTCACCACGAGCTTCGTGTCGGTGACGGGGGTGTTCTGCGCGCGCACGCTGGGGAGCTCGACGCGCAAGCCTGAGGTGAGCAGCGGCGCCGTCACCATGAAGACGACGAGCAGCACGAGCATCACGTCGACCAGCGGCGTGATGTTGATGTCGCTGAATCCGCGACCGCGTCGGTTGCCGAGCCCCATCCCCATCGACGTCCCTCGCGCTCACCCGCCCTGGTAGGGCGGACCGGGCGGCGGGTTGACCCGCTGCAACGGAAACGGCCCCGACGACTCGGAGGGCTCCGGGAAGCGGGGTGCCACGAACGGAGCCGCGTGCGGCGGGAGCGGGGTCGGCGCTGTCGAGGCGGTGTGCCCGGGGCGGGGCGTCATGCCAGCGGGGAGGTACCCGCCCGTCGGTGCGGGCGTCCCGACGGGAGCCCCGAGCAGAGACGAAGACGCCGGCGTAGGGCTCGCAGCGGGGGCGGCCGCGGCGCCTTCGGTCACCAGAATCGCGACCCACCCTTGAGCCGCCGCCTCGACCTCATCGAGCAGGTCGTCGACGCGCTTCGACAACGCGTTGTAGCCGATGACGGCGGGGATCGCGGCGAAGAGACCGACCGCGGTCGCGATCAGCGCCTCACCGATGGCCGGCGCCACGACCGGGAGCGAGGCGCTCTTCTCGCGGCCGATGCGGAGGAACGCGTCCATGATCCCCCAGACCGTGCCAAAGAGGCCGATGAAGGGACCCGCCGAGCCGATCGACCCAAGCACCCCGAGCAACGACGACGCGCGCTTCTGCTCGTCGACGAGCGCGCGCTTGGCGAGCCCCTCGAGCGCAGCGGTGAGATGGCGGCGCGGCTCGAGGGCTCGAAGGAGTCGAGCGCCGGGTGCGTCGTCGTGATGGCGCGCGAGCTCGAGCAGGGCTTCCGCCCCGTTGGCGCGCGAGGCGTCGAGCTCGAAGGTCGCCTGAGCCCGAGACCAGCGGCGCAGCTGCAAGAGCTTCAGAACGAGGATGAACCACACCGCCACAGCGGCGAGGATGAGGAGCAGGAGCACGACGAAGACGACGCCCGAGCTGTTCTTCGCGAGCGAGAGCGGGTCGAGCTCGACCGTCGTCCCCGAGGATGAGCCAGGGCCGCCGTTCATGGAGCGAGCTGGATCTCCACGCGACGGTCACGAGCCCAACCGGCGTCGTCGGTGCCGGTCGCGTCGAGCTCGCCACGCGAGGTCGTCCCGACGCGGTCTTCCCCGAGGCCAGCCTTGCGGAGCAACGTCGCGACCGAGCCGGCGCGGCGCTGTCCGAGCGCGAAGTTGTACTCCTCTTCGCCGCGGGGGTCGGCGTGGCCGACGATGTGGAGGTTCTTGCCCTTGCCTGGACCTTCGAGAAAGCAGCGAGCGATGACGTCGATCACGCGGCGCGCGTCGGCGCCGATCGACGACGAGTTGAAGTCGAAACGCGCCTCAGGGAGGTCGCACATCTTGGCGATCTTGTCGTCGACGGCAGCGGTGGCGCGGTTCGCGTCGTCATCCTTCGTCGCATCGGCCGGAGGCTTCGCGGCGTCGTCGGGCTTCTTGGTCGTCGCAACCTCGTCGACCTTGTCCGTCGAGACGGGCGGCTTCTTGGGGCAGCCGGTAGCGAGAGTGCCGAAGAGCAGCGCGGAGGCAAGTCGCAGACGCATCGTCGTTTTCCTTTGCGAGCCGAGGGAGGGAGCGCGAGGCAGACCTCCTCGAGCGACGAGGTCGTTAGCACGACGCCTCTCGACCGGGCACCTTTTCGCGCGCTCGTGGCACGCCCCGAAAACGCTCGGCCCGCAGCGTTTGTTCCATGGCCCGGAGGGGCACCGAGCGCACATGCGGTCACGAGTACGGCGCCTTCACGGAGCCGTCGCGAGGTGACGCTCGAGCGCGGCGACGAGGCCTGCGACGGTGCTCTCGCTAGACGTGACAGAAATCAATAGACCAGCGGCAAGGGCGGCCTCCGTCGTCACCGGTCCGATGCTCGCGAGCGTCAGGCGCGAGAGCACCTCACGCGCCTCGACCCCGAGGAGCGACGCGAGCGCCCTCGCCGAGCTCGCGGACGTGAGGAGCACCGCGTCCACCGCGGCGAGCGTCTCGAGGAGCGACGCCCGACGCGCACGCGTCGCCTCCACGGTTCGATAGACCGGGAGCACGTCGACCTCGACCCCCGCCCGACGGAGCGCCTCGGGGAGCGCCTCGCGCCCGTCGAGCGCTCGCGGGAAGAGCACCCGCCTCGGCCTCGGCTCGAGCGCGAGGATCGCGTGGGCCAGCTCCTCGGCGACGAACCGTTCGGCGACCACGGCAGCGCGCACGCCCCGACGTTCGAGCTCGACGCTCGTCGCAGGCCCGACGGCCGCGATCCGGACGTTCGCGAGCAACGCCCCGAAGGGACGAGCGAGGCCGCCGAGTGCCTCCTCGAAGAACCCGACGCCGTTGGCGCTGGTGAACGCGACGACGTCGTAGCTCCTCGACGCGAGCGCGTCGGCCGCGACGGCGAGAACGGACGGTTCGAGGACAGGCTCGACGTCGATGAGCGGGAAGGCCACGGGGATCGCACCGCGCGCCGCGAGCAGCGTGACGGTGGAGGCGGCCTGTCGGGGCGAGCGAGCGACGAGCACCCGCACCCCTGCAAGCGGACCTGGCGCGCCTCGACTCATGACGTCCACGACGCGCGAGTTTACACCGCGCGCACGACGCTGCGGCGCTCGACGCCTCAACCCCCCCCCCTCGCTGAGTCTTTGCTATGCTCCCGTCGTGTTCCCGGCCCAACGACCTCGCCGTCTGCGCTCCACCTCCGCGATCCGCCGCCTCGTGAGCGAGACGTCCCTCGCCCCTGACGACCTGATCCTGCCGCTGTTCTTCTCCGCGACGAAGGACGAGCCTCACCCGGTCGCGACGATGCCGGGGGTCTCTCAGCTCCCCGTGAGCCACGCGGCGCGGGTGGGCCGAGAGGTCACCGAGCTCGGCCTCGGCGGCGTCATCCTCTTCGGACTCCCCGCGACGAAGGACTCGCACGGATCGGGAGCGTGCGATCCGGAGGGGCCGGTCCCGCGAGCCATCGCCGCGATGAAGGAGGCGAGCCCTGACCTGCTCGTCATCACCGACGTGTGCGTCGACGAGTACACGGACCACGGCCACTGTGGGATCCTTCGCAAGACGAGCCACGGGGTCGAGGTCGACAACGACGCGACGCTCGACGTGCTCGCGGAATCTGCGCTGTGTCACGCGCGCGCCGGGGCCGACATCGTGGCCCCGAGCGACATGATGGACGGCCGCGTCGCGGCGATCCGGGACGCGCTCGATGACGAGGGCTACGAAGGCACCGCGATCCTCTCGTACTCGGTGAAGTACGCATCCTCATTCTACGGCCCCTTCCGCGACGCCGCGGACTGCGCGCCGAAATGCGGCGATCGCGCCGGCTACCAGATGGACCCAGCGAACGGTCGGGAGGCGCTCCGCGAGGCGCGCCTCGACGAAGAGGAAGGCGCGGACATGCTGATGGTCAAGCCAGGGCTCCCCTACCTCGACGTGGTCGCGCGGGTGAGGCAGGCGACGACGCTTCCGCTCGGCGTCTACAACGTAAGCGGCGAATACGCGATGCTGAAGGCGGCCGCCGCAGCAGGCATGCTCGACGAGCGACGCGCGGTGCTCGAGGCGCTGACGAGCTTCCGGCGCGCAGGCGCGGACTTCATCCTCACCTACCACGCGCTAGATGCGGCTCGATGGCTCGGCGCCTGATCCTCGCCGCGCTGCTCTTCGCGACCGGCTGCGGAAGTCCCCCGCCGACGATCTGCAAGCGGCCCCTCACCGACGAGCCCGTGCCCTTCAAAGAGGGCACGATCGAGGACGGCGTCTACATGACCTCCGACTGGGACGGCGCGCTTCTCCCCTTCCCGGGCGGCACCTACTACGAGCTTCACCACGGCCTCGGAGAGCGCCCGCGGTGGTGGACCTGCTGGGTCTCGTTCGCGCCGAATGGCGTCGCGAGTGGCTCGGTGGCGCAGGCAGCCGGCAACGAGGTCGAGCTCAAGGCGATCGACGGGGAGACACTCACCGTCATGAACGGCACCTGCGTCGACTTCTGGCTGCTGTGCTCGGCAGGCGTCGGCGACGTCACCCCTTGAGATCGCGCGTCGACGCGAGCCCCTCCTAGAAGCGGCCGCGCAACCCGACGCTGCCCGGTCCGACGAGCGGCTCGACCCGCAACGCGGCGGCCACGAGCGCCGGAGCCGGCAAGAGGAGGCTCACGACGGCGACAGCCGCGCCTGCTCCAGCGAGCGCGAAGCTCCCGGTCGAGGCGTGAGCGAGCAAGAGCGAGCGCTCCGCCGTCGCGCGCATCGAATCGTCCCGGCACACGAGATCGGGGCACACGGCCTTGACGTCGTCGGCGGCAGCGAGCGAGAGCGCGCCGGTCACCGACCCCGCGAGGAGCCCTGCGCCGGCAAGACTGACGCCTGTCAAGAACAGCGGCGAGGCGAAGGGTGAAGACCCGGGCGCGACCTCCGACATAGGCCTCGCGGCGGTCGTCTTCACCGCCGCGGGCTTTTTCGCCGCGACCGGCCGCGCCTCGGGAGCAAACGCGAGCGTGACGGACCGCTGCTCGCGCTCGGCGAGCGAGACCTCGAGCGGTGCAGCCACGAACCCTGGGACTTTTCCGACGATGCGATGATTTCCGGGGTCGACGCGTCGCGGCAGGCCGAGCGCCGCGCTCGGCAAGGCGACACCATCGAGCTCGAGCGCGGGCGTCGCGCCCTCGGGCAGACCGGTCAGCTCGATCTTGAGCGACGGGATCCGCTCTCCGACCGTCCGCTGCAGCTCGTCGGCTTTGGCTCGCGCCTCGCGGATCTGCGGGCTCTCGCCGGGCCTTGTCGCGATGCGCGAGACCTCGAGCAGCCGATCGCGCGCCTCGACGAGCCGGCCGAGCTTCTCGAGCGCGAGGCCGACCGCGAGGCGGGTCGAGGTGACGCCGACGAGCGCGTCCGCACCTTCGAAGTCCTTTAGCGCCCCCACCGAATCGCCCTGCTTGAGCCGCTCGTACCCGCGGTCCATCAGCCCGCGAGCCGTCTCGCGATCGGCCGCGGTGGGCTCGGCGTGAGCGATCGACGGCGTGAAGGCGAGGAGGCTCGACGCGACCAGCGCCGCCATCACCGTAGCCTTAGGACGAACGAGCGTGCTCATGCGTTCTTCGACCTTACCACCGCCCTCGCCGCTCTCGCGAACGTTCAGAAGCCGTAATTGCCGCGAGTTGGTTGCGCGCTCGCGGGGCGCGGCGTCCCGGCGGGAGCCGTGACGGGCGACGGGCGCGCGGAAGGCGCGGTGACGGCCGGAAGCGTCGCAGGTTGAGCTGCGCTCGCGACCGGTGGCAACGGAGCCCTCTCGCTGGCAGTGCTCGCGGCGGGGCTTGACGACGCGGCCACCTCGGTCGCGCTCAGCGTGCTCGTCGGCGCGGCCTCCGACTCTGCGGCGCGCGGAGCCTCGACCGAGGCGGAGGTCGGCGACGAGAGCGACAGCCCGGAGCGCGCCGATGCGGAGTCCTCGCGCGCCCGGCCCGCGCGTCCGACGACGACGAGCGCCGCGAGCGCCGACGCCGCGATGACAGCTCCGAGCACCACGCGCGTCGTGCGTGCCCTTCCGGAGCGTGGCGGCGTTAGGCCGACGTCCGACGACGCGCCGGCGAGCGTGCCCGGAGCCGGCGGGTCGTCGAGCGACGTCGGGGCCGCGATGCACGACGACGGTAGCGTCGAGGGACCGAGCCCCACCTTGGTCCGCGGCGTTTGCTCGCGGGACGCGCGGCGGCTCTCGGCGAGCGTATCCTCGAAGCCACCCCCGTGCGGGTCCGCGAGCAGGGCAAACGTATGCGCGAGCTCGCGCGCGGACGCGAAGCGGTCGGCTGGATCGCGGGCGAACGCACGCGCGAACCAGGCGTCGACCGCAGCACCGAGCTCGGCCCGATGACGACTGGGCGGCTCGAATTCGCCGCGAAGGAGCTGGGCGCAGAGGACGCCGAGCGTCTTGCCGGGGAAGGGATACTCTCCGGTGAGGCACTGATATGCCGTGACGGCGAGCGCCCACAGGTCCGCGCGCTCGTCAGCCTCAGCCGCCGAGGTGAAGAGCTCCGGGCTCATGAACTCCGGGGTCCCGATCAACGTCCCCGGGCTCGTGAGGCCTTCGAGGACGGGCAGGCTCGCCTGCTTCGCGATGCCGAAGTCGAGCACCTTGCAGAAGACCCCGTCGTCGCTCTTCGACACGAACACGTTCTCGGGCTTGATGTCGCGGTGCACGATGCCGAGCTCGTGCGCGCGGCGCAGCGCTCGTGCCACCTGCAGGACGATGTCGGCCGTGTCACGAAGTGCGAGGGGGCCAGCCTCGAGCATGTCCCACAGGCTCTGACCCTCGAGCAGCTCCATCACGATGAAGGGCGTGCCGTCGTCGGTCACTCCGCGGTCGAAGGTCTGCACCACGTGCGGGCTCTTGATCCTCGCCGCCACCGAAGCCTCGCGCTCGAACCGCTTCACAATGTCGGGGTGCTGGGCCGCGAGCTCGGCCGAGATGAACTTCACCGCGACCTCGGTTCCCAGGGTCAGGTGGTCGGCGACCCAGACCTTGCCCATCGCGCCCTCGCCGAGCGGGCGCGAGAGTTTCACGTTCGCATTGACCTGGATTCCAGCCGCGAGTTCCACGCGTCACCCACAGTACCACACGCGCGCAGGCGGAGCCGAATCGCTAACGTAACCCGCGGCCCTTCCGGGTGACCCTCGGGAGCTCGGTGACGGTCATCGGAGCGAGGGCGAAATCGGCGGTCCGTCCCGCGACGAATTTCGCGGCGCCTGCGAAGGCGATCATCGCGGCGTTGTCGGTGCAGTTGCGGGGCGATGGCGCGACGAATCGAAGCCCGCGGAGCCCGCAGGCCTCGGCCATGCGAGCGCGGAGCTCGCGGTTGCACGCGACGCCGCCGGCCACGACGACGGTGTCGACGCCCTCGCGCCGTGCGGCTCGCAGCGTCTTCGTCACGAGCGTGTCGACCACCACGCGCTGAAACGCCGCGCACGCATCCGCGACCGCCTCATCGCCGTCGAGGGAGCCGGCCTCGAGGCGGCGCGCGATGGCGCTCTTCAAGCCCGAGAAGCTCAGCTCGAGCGAGTCGCGGTGAGCCATCGGCGGCGTGAGCGGAAAGCTCCTCGACGGGTCTCCGGACGCCGCGAGCCGGTCGATGACGGGCCCTCCCGGATAGCCGAGCCCGAGGAGCTTCGCGACCTTGTCGAACGCCTCTCCGACCGCGTCATCCCGCGTCGCACCGAGCTCGTGGATCGACTCCGCGAGCGGCCCCTCGCAACGGTACAGGGCACTGTGCCCACCCGAGACGAGCAGCCCGACAAACGGATACGGCGGGGATGCGACCGCGTCGTCGCCACGCCGCAAGAACGGAGACAGAAGGTGCCCGACGAGGTGGTCCACTCCGACGAGCGGCCGGTCCGCCGCCCAGGCGAGCCCCTTCGCGGCCTGAACGCCGACGAGCAAGGCGCCGATGAGTCCCGGTCGATGCGTGACGGCGATCGCGTCGACGTCCGCGAGCCGAATCCCAGCCTCCGTGAGCGCGTGCTCGACGACCGGAACGACCGCGCGCACGTGATCGCGCGCAGCGAGCTCGGGCACCACCCCACCGAAGGGTGCGTGAAGTGCGATCTGGCTTCGGACCACGTCGGAGAGTACGAGCCCGTCGACGTCGACCACGGCCGCGGCGGTCTCGTCGCACGAGCTCTCGATCCCGAGGACGAGGGGACCTCGCGCCTGCAGCTCGCTCACCGACCACCCGCTCCCGCACGAGCGGCGAGCTCCGCCGCAATGCTCCGGACACGCGGCTCCTCGTCCGAGGCCCCGAGAGCTCGAGCCACCTCGACCGCGCGTGCGGGTGCGCGCGCGAGGAGCGCCCGCAGCGCCGCTTCGCGCACGAGCGCGAACGAATCCGTGCGCGCCACGCGCTCGAGCTCCGCTGCTACCCTCGCCGACACCGTCGCATCAGTCACCTCGCTGGCGCCGAGCACCTCGGCCGCGCGAGAACGAATCGTCCAGTCCTCGCGGTGCCCGAGCAACCCCAACACCGCGAGGACGAGCTCCGCGCCGGATGCGCGCTGGAGCGCTCCGAGGGCGACGCGGCAGGCAATGGCGTCCGACGGGTCGAGGGCCGCGAGGAGCGCCATGTGCGCCTCGGGCTCGGCTCGGCGCGCGAGCAGCTCGATCGCGCGACGACGCAGCGACGCGTTCGGGTGCCGCACGAGCGACGCGAACGAGGAGACGTTGACGCGCGTCAACTGCTCGAGCCAAGCATCGAGCGCCGCGTCCGTCGTGCCACCCAGAGGCGGCGCGAGGAGCTCCGCGAGCCGGGTCGAGAGCGTCCTGGCGACGAGCTCGGCGCCTTCCGACGAGCTGCGGGTGAGGCTCACGGCCGCCCTCCCGAGCGAGTCCGTCATCACCGTGAGAGCGCGGACTTCCTCCTCGCGCGAATACCCGGCGGGCACGAGGCTCGCGAGCGCTGCGGGCAACGAGCCCTCGACCCCCTCGGAGTCGAGCGCTCTCGGAGGCCGACGAACCTCGCCGACCACGAGAGCCGTGAGCGCGCCGAGGGCGACCTTCCGCGTCCGCAGCTCGTCGGACCAAAAAGCCCGCGCGAGCAGCGCCGACACGTCTTCCGGGGGCGCCGCGTCCGCGCCGAGACGAGCCGTCGCGCGCGCGCCGACCTCCATGCGCACGAGCGCGACCAGCGCGGCGAGCGCGACCGTGGGCTCCCGGGCCTCGGCGAGGGCGAGGAGCACCGATCGGTGACCTCGATCCCCGAGCTCGCCAAGCGCCGCAGCCGCCGCAGCCCTGACCCTGGGCCCGGCATCGGGGGCCTCGGCCAGCTTCGCGACGAGCGCCGCATGGCGCGGCTTCTTGGTGAGGCCGAGCGCCGCCAAGGCCCGCACGTCCGAACCGCCTCTCTCGACGAGCCGAGCGAGCAGCGCCTCGGCCTTCGGATCGTCGAGCCTGACGACCGCCCAGGTCGCCGCGACGGCAACGGGATCGTTGGCGGGCGCGGCCAGCGCCGGGTCGGCCGGCGCGAGGAGCTGCTGATACCGCGGGAGCAGCGCGGCATCGGCAAGCCCGGCGCACGCGAGCATCGCCTTGACCCGAAGTTCGACCTCGGCGCGCCCTGTCGCGAAGCTGAAGAGCGCGGGCCCGGCGCCCTTGTTGCGCACGTGCGACAGCACCTCGATGGCGACGCGTGCCTGTCCGCCCGCGTCGTCCGACAGCGCGTCGAGCAACGGCTTGACGGCTCGGGCACCAAGCGCCGCGAGCTCCGCTCGAGCCCGCGCGCCCTCCTCGTCGTTGCCATACCTCGCAAGGCGAACGAGCGGCGCCGCGAGGTTGCCGTAAAGCTCGACGAGCAGACGGCGGTAGACCGGCTTCTGCGGGTTCGACAGCGCGACGGGCAAGAGCTCCCGCTCGAGGGCGTCGAGCGTTCCGCGCCCGAGATGAAGCTGCATCGCGAGGCGCGTCGCTCGGACCACGAACTCCTCGTCCCTCGACGAGCGGATCACGAGCCGATAGAGGCGGTCGGCCTCCTCGAACTCGCCTCGCGACACGGCGAGCTCCGCGAGGTCGAAGTGCGCCTTGAAGAGCCGCGGGTCCTTGGTGATCGCCTTGCGCAGCTCGCGCATCGCACGGTCGAGATCCTGTCGACGACGGTGCATCGCAGCGAGGCGGTAGTGCCCCTCCGCGTCGTCGGGCGACAGCTCGAGCGCACGCGACGCGTACTCGACCGCGTCGTCGTCTCGATAGAGCTCGGCCGCATGCTGAGCCATGCGCTGATAGTGTTCGCGCGCTTTCTTCGGGTCAGCCTCGACCAGCTTCGCGAGGACCTCGATCGCCCCGCCCAAATCGCGAGCGAGCACCAGGGTTCGCTCGAGCGCGAGCAGCGAGCCGACGTCGCCCGGTGCCGCAGCAAGGACGCGGCGCAGGGTAGCGACCGCATCGGGGATGCGCCCCAACCGGCGCTGCACCTCGGCGAGCAGGCGCCCGGCCTCGAGATCGGGCGGGGCACCTTCGAGCTTTGTGCGGAGCGGCTTCACGTGAGCGTCGAGCTCGCGCAGGATCCCCCAGAGGCTGACGAGGTGCGTCCGCGCCTCACGCGCAAGGAGCGCGTCGTCCCCCGCCGCGGCGAGGAGCTCCTCCCAGATCGCGAGAGCCTCGCGGTAGCGCGCCTGATGGGCGAGCGATCCATTGCTCGAGCGCTCAAGCGCCGCAGCGAGGGCCTTTCGGTAACGCGCAGCCTTCCCAGGCGGTGAGCTCTTGACCGCCTCTCGAAGCGTCTCGAGCGCCTCGGCCTGGAGCTCGTGGTCGAGGTACACGTCACCGAGGAGCAAGAGGCCATCGGCGCGCGACGGCGTCACGACGAGCAGCTTGCGCCAGGTCGCGAGCGCTCGCGCGCGATCCCCCGCCTGGAAGTAGCGATCTCCGAGCTCGACGAGGTGTCGCGGATCCCCGTTGGCGGCCCCCGCGAGGCGCTCGAGCACACGGAGGGCTCGCGCCGGCTCCTCGAGGCGCTCGTAGAAATCGGCGACGGTCGCGAGCGTGTCGGCGCGATCGGAGGAGCGTCGCTCGAGATCCGCCACCAGCGCGAGCGCCTTCGCGCGCTCGCCACGTTGAAGCCAGGTCTCAGCGAGCTCGAATACGTACTCGGCGTTGTCAGGCGCAGCCTTGACGAGCGCTTCGTATTCGCGAACGGCCTCGTCGAGGTGCCCCGCCGCTTGCAGGAGGTGGACGAGGCGCACGCGGACCTCGGGGTTGCGCCCGTCGAGGGCGAGCGCCTCGCGATACCGGGTGATGGCCCGATCGACCGCCCCCGTCTCCTCGAGGAGCTGCGCGAGGGTGACGAGGCGAGCCGCGTCGCGACCGCCCTCGCGCTCAAGGAGCGCGACGAGCTCGGCGAGCTTTCCCTGCTCGCGATAGACATCCGTCAAGAGTGCAAGGATCTCGTTGCGTATGCCCGCCTGGCCTCCTGCCGCCGCACGCGCGCGTTCGAGGACCTCAAGCGCCTCCGACGTCTTGCGCTGGCGCAACAACGACTCGCCGAGGTCTTTCAGCGCAGGGGCAAGCGCCCGGTTGTCTCCCGAGGCCGCGCGCGCGACCTCGCGGAAGCGCGCCTCCGCAGCGGCGAACTGACCGCGGTTCATGAGCTCGACCGCGAGCTCCTTCTTGACGAAGATCGAGCCGCTCGCGAGCCTCACGAGCTCCTGGTGGTGCGTCGTCGCCGCCGCGAGATCGTTCGTATCGAGCGCGAGGAGCATGAGCTGGCGCAGCACGCGCTCGCGCTCGCTCGCGTCGCGGACGAGAGGCAAAGCGGCCTCGTACTGTCGTCGGGCCGTCGTGCGGTCACCGTCGCGCTCGGCGATCGCCGCGCGCATGAGGAGCGGCGCCGCCGTGCCCGGTCGGCGATTCGCGACGTCCTCGAGCGTCCGCGCGGCGTCGGCCCGCCGCTGCGCTGCGAGATAGATTCCAGCGAGCGCGAGCCGCACGGACATCTCTTCGTCGCCCGATGCCGTGGCAGCGCGGCGCTCGAAGTCGGCGATCCAGCGCTCGAGGTTGCCGTCGCGCGCGCGGTAGAGCTCTCCGAGCTTCTGCAGAGGGAACGGCGAGGTCGGGCTCGCGAGGAGCGCGCGGGTGTAGCGGTCGATGAGCTCTTCGGTCCCCGGCTTCTTCTTGTCAGGACCGTCGGCTCGCGGCCCCGCAGGCGGTCGCTGACGCCCGCGACCGCGCACCTGGGGGGCTCGGCGCCTCCCGGAGGGATCGAAGTCGTGCTGGGCCTCGGCCGTCGACGCGACACCGAGAGCGATCAGCGAGGCGACGACCGCAAAGCGCACGTTCAGAGTCTAGCAGTTCTCGTCGGCGTCGGCGCCTTCGCCCGCCGGCCTAGCGACGCGCGGCGACGACCGCTAGCACCGCGAACGCAACGGCGAGCGCCGCCAGCACGGCGAGACCGAGGCCGAGCGGTGACGACGCCCCCTCGGGCCTCACGCCTCTTCCCGCGAGGTGGAGCGCGAGGGCCTCGCGCGCTCGACGGGCACGCGCCACCAGCGTCACGAGGACAGCGATCGCGCTCACCAACGTCGCTCCGACGACCGGCGTGCGAACCGCGCGCATCCGCGACTCCTCGCGGGCGACCGCCTCCGAGGTGCCATCGAGCAAAGTCGCGAGCGGCGGCGCGTCGACGCGGCGCCCCGGGCCGAGTGGCCAAGACACGGCGCGCCCAGCCGGTTCCTGCGGATCACTCGCGAGCACGAGGGTCATCGGCCCGGCGTCGAGGCTCGGCACCTCCTCGATCGAAAGAGCGCCTTCGGCACCGCCGTTCGGGCGCTCGCGGAGGGGGATCAAACCACCCCAGACCCTGCCCTCGCGCGATACGAGCGACGCATACGCGACGGTACGTGGAGTCGAGGAGCGTATCAGTATCGCCCCGCGACTCCGCCACGATGGGTCGAGCCAGAGCCCCCCCGACTGAATCGGCAGGTCACCGTGGTGCGCGACGACCGCGCCTCCGACGCGCGCCTCGAGGTCGAGCGGGACGGCAGGCGCACGCGCCGTCACCGAGAACGCCCAGCTCTCGGTGCACGTTCCGCCGCTGCACAGGGGCGAGCCGGGCGCATGAAGCTTCGCGACCTCCGCGCCGGCGGCTTCGAGCGTGACGTTCGCGGTCGACGCATCCTCGGCGCGCTTGCGGCGCGTCACGGTGACCTGCTCCGGCAGCTCAGGGACCGCGAGGCCACGAGGCACACAAACCTCGAACTCCGCGGCCTCACCGAACGTCTCGCAGCGCCTCGCGTCGATCTCCTCGAGCGCCGCCCTCCCGCGGACCTCGCCCCTCGCGAGGACCTTGCCGTTCCGTCGGATGGTAAGGCGCGCGGTCGATGCGAGCGGCCGCTCGAGCGTGAAGGCGAGCTCGACGAACCCGTCGCTGCGAGCCTCGCCCTTGACGACGACGACGCGCTCCTCGGACGCACACTCGAGCTCGACGGGACCGGCCGCTGGTGCCTCGAGCTCCTCGTAACGACGCAGCGCCTCGACCCGCAGGGCGACCCGGCTCGCGCCAGCCACCACGACCCCGCGGACCCGCGCGAACTCCACGGGGCGCCGCGCCCCGGGCCCCGCGACCGCGAACGCGACCGCCACGCCCGCGAGGGCTGGCAAGCCAAACAGGATCGCGCGCTCGAACCTCACCTGCGTCACGGGTACCACGAGCCCACTTGGTCGACGAGTTGACGTGCGTGGTTCTTCGTGCGGCGCGGCACGCCTCTCGTCCTCGAGGCGTTTCGGTGTAGAACGTCGTGACGATGGCCAAGACGACGAAAGAGCGTTCGAAGAAGACGCGTCCTGCCCCTCGAGACGGCGCCGCAGCAGACAAGGCACTCCGCACCCTCGACGAGACCTTCGAGGAGCGGCGCTTCGAGCCGACCGCGCGTGGCTCGGCGTACGTCGGCGCGGTCTTGCTGTCTTTCGGAGGCCTCCTCCTCGGCGCGGGCACCTACGCCTTCGGGTGGGTCGCATCCGGCCCATGGCACGAGAACGCGCATCTCTTCGTCGTCGCGGGCCTCGTGTTCGAGCTCGGCTTCCTGTTCATGAACGGCCAGCCCTCGGCGCCGGTCCGCATCGGCGCGCTCGGCCTCGGCCTCGACGAGGATGGCAAGGTTCGGCGCATCGCCTGGTGCGACGTCGAGCAGGTGAGTTTGGCCGGAAGAGAGTTGTCGCTGAAGACCTCCGAGGGCGAGTTCACGCTCCGCCTCGACGTGCATCGCAGCGCCGCGGCCTTCCTCGTGGCCGAGGCGCGCACCCGCATCCCGCAGCGCGTCGCCGTCGACGAGGCGCAGAGGGCAGAGCTCGGCCCGGCAGATGGCGGCGTTCGCGTCCTGGCGGAGGCCCCGCAAGTCGCCGGCGAGAGGTGTCGCGCGAGCGGCAAGGCCCTCACCTTCGAGAAGGACGTGCGCATGTGTGGTCGGTGCGGCGCGCTCTACCACCGCGAGGGGGTCCCTCGCGCCTGCCTCGGCTGCGACGCGAAGCTGAAGGCGAGCTGAGCCGAGCGCCCCTCAGACGATGATTCACTTCAGGAATGCCGGGTTTTCTCTGAGGAACGCGACGTACTCGTCGCTCTCGAGGTAAGGCGCGACGCGGCCGGCCTTCACCGCGTTCTCGAGGTTGTCCTTGACCACGCCGATGCGCTTCGAGGGCGGGATCCCAAACGCGGCCATGATCGCGTCGCCGACGCCCTTCGGGAGCAGCGGGCGCTCGGCGTCCTTCATCGCGAGCTCGCTGACCCGGCGCTGGAGCTCGTCGATCTGGTGCATGCCGCGCCGCTTCTTCTCGGGGCGCTTCGTGGTGATGTCGGCGCGCGACAGGCAGAAGAGATCCTCCATGTAGGGGCCGATCTCGCGAGCGAACCGACGCACGGCACTGTCGGTCCAGCCGCCGCCGTACTGGCTCGCTCGCAGGTGGTGGAGCACGAGGAAGTGCACGGCGTCGTAGAGCGACGGCTCGAAGAGCGGGAACCGACGATGAAACTTCTCGAGCATCCGCGCGCCGACCTCCGCGTGGCCGAAGAAGTGGACCTCGCCATCGGGCGAGATGCTGCGCGTCTTCACCTTTCCGATGTCATGGAGCAGCGCACCCCAGCGAACTTCGAGGCGCGGAACCGCCTGGGTCACGACCTGCTTGGTGTGCTTCCAGACGTCCTTGTGCCGCCACTCGCCATCGCCAAACCCGACCAGCTTGTTGACCGGCGGCAACAGCGCTCCGAGCGCGCCGCACTCGAGCATCGCGTCAAGGCCGGCCTCGGCGTCCGTCGCCATGAGGATCCGGTCGAGCCGGCCGCGCACGTCGTCGCGAAACGTCACCGAAGCGACCTCGAAGTCGACCGACTCGACCCGCGGCGGCCCCTCGAGGGTGCGCCCCTCGGCCCGCTCGATCGCCCAGTCGAGCGCGTCCAGCGCGCGAGTGTGGTTGGCCTCGGAATCCACGGTCCGCAGACCATAGTCGGTCGCGCGACCCGGGAAAAGTCGCGGTTTCGCGGCGACGACTGAATGCGGCGGTCGGCCCCTTCGTCGGACCCCACAGGAGTTTTCCACCATGCCGCTCCTTCGCCGCCTCGCCCCCTGGCTCATCGCCTCATCGCTGGTCACACTCTCCGCCACGGCGTTTGCCGAGACGGGCGCCGTTCAGCGCTTCCTGCGCGGACCGCTCTTCGGAGCCTCGCGGAGCTCGCTCCGGATCTCGCCGCCTCCAGGCGGCCACGTCATGCTCCACCGCGACGGAAAACCCGCGCGCTGGTTCCTCCAGGCGAGCATGGTGACCGTCGAGCCTGGGGTGACCTACGCGGTGACCGCCGTGAAGGATGGCGAGGTGCTCTACGACAGCGGCGTCGTCGCGCAGCCGGGAGTCCTCGATCTCGTGTGGAGCGAATGGGCGGACGCGCCCGCTGTCTCGTACCACCCTGCCATCGCGCTCGATCCGTTCCGCGTGGGGCTCGTGCCCGCCGGCGCGCTCCCCGCGCAGAGCCTGCGCTACCCGGTCGGGGACCTCGCCTTCGCCCGCCTGCTCGACGACCTGCAGTCACGCCCGGACGAGCCGTCGCGCTGGTTTGCGTTGGCGCGCTACGCGGACGGGCTGTTGTTCGACGATGCGCAGATCGAGACGCTCGTGGGGTCGTTCGCGTTCCCGCTCTACCGCAGCTACGCGGCGACCCTCCTCGAGCGGCGCGGCCGCCCATCGACATGACGCCCATCGACATGACGCCTGTCAATTGACCGGTTTCAACCATCGCGGCAGGAAGTCGACCCCGGGTGCTCGCGTGAGCCGCACGACCGAGCCGCCCTCTCGCCGCATCGCGTAGAGCTCCACGTCGCCGTCGCGGTTCGAGGCAAAGACGAGCCAGCGGCCGTCGGGCGAAAAGGTCGGCGTCTCGTCGCGAAAAGCCCCTCGATCCTCGGCGACGAGGGAGCCGTCCTCGACGCGCACGATCCGCAGCGACGACGACTCGGGCTGCGCGACGACGTACGCGAGCCAGGCGCCGTCGGGTGACCAGACCGGTTGAGCCTCGCCGATGGTCGGCTCCTCGTCGAGCGCGCGCGGGCGACTGCCGTCGGCGTTCATCACGTGCACGCGCGCAGGCCCGCGTCGCGTGCTGAGGAAGGCGATGCGACGTCCATCGGGCGAATGTACGGGCCCGGTGTCGTCGCCGCGCGAGCGGGTGAGTCGCAGGAGGTCTTTGCCGTCGAGGTTGACGCGATAGAGCTCGGCGTCGCCATCGCGACTCGACACGTAGACGAGCTGCTTGCCGTCGGGCGACGCGGTCGGCTCGTAGCTCCCGGCGGGGTCGGAGGTGAGCCGCTCCCGACGCCCGTCGAGCCCGATGCGCTCGAGATCGCTGAACCCGTAGCGGTCCGTCTCGACGACGAGCCCTCCTCCGCCCGCGAGCCAGGTCGCGTTGCGGAGGCGAGCCCGCGACGGCGCGAGCGGCCTCAGCGTCCCACCGGACCCGAGGAGGGCGAGGTGCTCGGCGTAGCCTGGCTCGCCGGGGTTCCCCTCGAACGAGAGCACGGCGAGCTTGCCATCGCTCGACACCGCCGCGAGGTGATCCGCGACGGGGCTCGTCGTCAGGCGCTCGAGGCGCTGCCCATCCGGACACATCCGGTAGAGCTCGCGGTTCCCGTCGCGCTCGGAGGTGAAGACGAGCATGCCCTCCGAGCAGCCTGGCGGAGGAGGCGGCGAGCCGGTCGACGAGCTGCTCGGAGCCGTCGCGGTGCGCACCTCGAGCGGCGCGCTGGTCTCGAGTGTGGCGCGCGACTCGCCCCTCGAGCACCCGAGCCCGAGGAGCGAAGTCAGCGCTGCGACGAGCGAGGCCCCTACTTGACCTCGGTAAAGCGCACCGCGTCCGCGACGACGACGCCCGAGCCGGACGTCCAGCGGCTCACGGCGACGACGTTCCATCCCGCGGTGAAGGTGTACGTCCCAAGCTCCACCCATTTGCTGCCGTTCTTCTTCTGGTCGACGTAGACGGTGTCGAGCTGCACCTGATTCGAATTGTAGACGTGGAACGGAGTGCTCGACGAGCGGTCGCTCGCGGCCGGCCACCACGCCTGGACCTTGAGCTTCTTCGGCGCGGCGAGCTTGACGCGGAACTCGACGAGATCGGTCGTCGGCCCGACCGAGCGCCAGCCGTAGCCGGTGTTGAAATAGCCCGACACGTTGTTGCTCGCGGTCCACGTCGACGGGATCACGCAGAGCGCGTCCTTCGTGTTGAACGAGTTGTTGGTGTCGACGACGAACTCAAGGGGCGTCGAGGGCGGCTCTTCGGGAGCCGGCGGCGGGTCCTCAGGAGCCGGCGGTTTGCTCGGCGGCGGGTTCTCGGGCGCCGGCGGCGGCGCGCCACCGGAGCACGCGGCGTCGACGAGGCCGAGGTACTTGCCCCAGGGCCAAGCCTTGCCTGGGTCGATGCGATTGTACGGCTGCAGCTGGCCGTGACCGACGATGTGGAACTTGTCCCGCGGGATCCCCCACGCCTTGCTCATGTCGCAGACGAGCTTCGCGGAGCTCTCGAGGAGGCCGTCGCCCCACGCCGACTGCGAGGCGTAGCCGGCATGCTCGACGCCGATGGTGAAGTTGTTGCTCGCCAGACCGTCGAGGTCGCACTTGTTCTTCGAGTTGAGGGAGCACTTGTAGTCGGCAGAGATGTGCCAGGCCTTGCTCTTCTCGCGGACCAGCTGGGTGATCTCGCCGCCGTCAGGGCTCACGACGTAGTGGGCGCTCACCTTCGACTTCGAGTTCTTGAGCCAGCCCCAGCAGCCCGAATAGCTGCCTTCGCAGGTGTGGATGATCACCATGCTTGGCTTGCCGCTCGAGCCCGCCGGGCGTGCGCTGTTGTTCGGCGAGGGGCGCCACACGGAGCCGGAGTAATCGGGACCGGGGGTCAGCGAGCCGTCGGCCGCGGGGTAATTCGCGATCACGTCGAGCGCCGAGACGCTCATGAGCTCGGTCGCGATGCCCTGCTGCAACGCCCGATAGACCTCCCCGAGGACGTACGACTGTCGGCCGTCGAACTCCTCGATGCCGCTCGCCTCCGCGACGACCTCGGCCCAGTCGGCGAGGCTCGCGCGGTCGATCGCGAACGCTTCGGCGTCGGCGGAGAGCAGCGCGGCGCCCGCCCTGAGGTTGGCGAGCGGCTCGGTTCGAACCTCCTCCACGTCGAGGCCCGCCAGCGCAGCACCGCGCGCGAGTCGTTCGCCGCGCAGCGCGAGCAAGCCGTAGGCGGCGTCCTGCCCCACCTCGTCCTCACCGACGACCATCTGCCAGCGGGTCTCGGTCCAGGCGATGGACTTCAGGAGCTCGGCCGGCACGCCAAACTCCTTCGCGGCCGCATCAAACATCGCCCCGAAGTTCGTGCCCTCGGGCTGCGTCTCACCGAGCGCGTAGTCGCCGTGGTCGACGTGTCGCGTCGCGGAGCAACCGGCGGTCAGCAAGGCGACCGCCAAACCCATCCAGGAACCCTTCTTCATCACACCCTCCATGCTCGTCCCGAGGTCCTCGGGTCGGGTCGGCGCGCGAACGCTGCCTCGTGAGGTGGGCGTCGGTCTGCGAATGTCAGCACATGAGCAGGCCCATTGGTCTAATTTTACGAAACAAATTCCTTAATGATTCTAGTTTTGTAGCAACATGTAAGCGACTACATACACAATGCGACTTGACTCGTCGGACGACATCGAAATTTTCCGCCGCGGCTGCCTGTCGAGGAGGCGGGGGACTTGCGCGGCCTCCTCCCGAGCGCCCGGGGCACACAGCCCACGCGAGCGGGCCGAACTCGGCTCGACCGGTGAACGCGCCGCTTCGAGCGTTGGCGAAGGGGGTTGCGGAGCCGGCTCGGATTGAGTAACTCCTTCGTCCCTACCGGGCGCATAACTCAGCGGTAGAGTGCATCCTTCACACGGATGAAGTCACAAGTTCAAATCTTGTTGCGCCCACCAACGAGGCCGCGTCGATCGCGGCCTTCTCGGTTTTAGCGTGTCGCGTAGAGCCGCACGTCGACCGACGACGGCGGGGTGACGCCGAGGACGCCATGCCGCTTTCGCCGTCCTCGGCCGCGCCTTCGTGCCGCGCGGAACACGCTCGCGCGCTCAGGGTCCGTCGGCGCCGTTCGCGCTCGGAATCTCCGGCATCGACACCTCGACTCGACGCCTGTCGAGGCTGAGCCTGACGAGACCGCCGAGGACCACAGCGGCAGCGAGGAGGGTGACGACGGCACGGACAGAGACCTTCATTCGTACCATGGTGCGAAGGTCGAACGCCGCTGGCCAAGATTCGCATCCCTGGGGGAGCATTCCCCGGAACAACCGAGCAGGTCGCGCACCTGTCAGCCGCCGGAAGAGGCCGCGTCGCCGCGCACCTCGAGGGCTTCGAGCATCGCGCGGAACGGCGAAGCCGAGGCCTTCACCGCGTCGTCTGGGCCGACGATGCGGAAGAACCACAGCTCTCCCGTCGGCGCGCGAACTCCGACGCCGAGCGCGCGCCAGCCTGGCTTCATCATCTGCGCGACCTGGCGCTTGCCGACCTTCGGGCCCATCGGAAATCGGTAGGTCCCTGCGACCTCGAGCTCCCGAAGAACGAACCCGCGCGAGGTCCGCTCGGCTCGCCTGGGACCGTCGGTCGGCGCCTCGAAATCGGCCGCGAGCTCGGCGAGCGGCGCGTCGAGCCCGCCGACCTCGCCCTTGCCGAGGTGGGTCACGAGGACCTCCGCAGGGTGGGGCGCGTCACCCTGCGCGGGGACCACGTACTTGGCTCGATAGAGGCCTTTTTTCGCCGATTTTTCGAGTGTCCACGAAGCCGGCGCGCTCCAGGCGAGGGTCGGCGCATCCGGTGGCCGCGGGGAGCTCTCGCGCGTGGACTCGGGCTCGGGGGCGCGCCGCGAACAGCCGGTCGTGCCCGCGGCGAGCGCGAGGTGCGCGGCGTGCAAGAGCGGGGCGGCGAGCAGGAGCGGGCGAGGCGTCATCGTCGGGTCGCAGGCGATGCTACCACCGGTCGGTACTCCGGGAGGCTGAGTCGACGGAGTCCTCAGAGCGCGCGGAGCCGCGGGTGGGTGAGCCGCATCGCCGCCCTGACCCACTCGGGCAGGTCGGGCCATCGCTCGACGAGGGCCGCGAGGTCCTCGCCGTCGTCGCGGATCTCGCCGGTGCTCGGGTCCCACGACAGCTCGAGGGCGAGCCGGATCACCTCGCCGCGCCGCGCGACCACCTTCTCGCCGCGGACGATCGGTGCGCCCCGCGTCGGCGTGAGCTCGAGCTCGCGACCGACGATGTACTGCGACAAGTAGATCGAGAGCACCTCGAGATCGTGGTCGAAGCTGGCCCAGCGGGAGGTGGAGCGCTCGCTCACCGTGAGCTCTCGACTCCGGATGCGGGCGACGAGCTCCTCCTCGCCGAGGAGCTCGCGCAGGCCAAACTCCTCGTCCTCGAGCGCGTCGACGAGCACCCCGACGTCGGTCGGCTCGATCTGGACGTGGAGTTCGTACCGGTAGCTTCGCCCGGACTCGCTCATGAGGCGCGCGACGCCCCCTTCAACCCCTCCGGCATCGGGAACGTCGCCGGGACGCCGGCGAGCCCGAGCGTGACCACCTCGCGCCAGTAGCGGCGACCTTCGGCCACCATCCTGTCGTGCACCGTCGGCACGCGTCGGAGGAGCGCGCCCATGCGTCGATGCGCCGAGGCGGCGAGCGGCAAGGCGGCCACGACCGGTGCCGGTGGGTAGCCGAGGCGATCGGCGAAATCGTCCCCGAGCAAGTAGCGCGAGAGCGTGTAGCCGACCGGGCGCATGCGCTCTGCCCGCGCGAGGGCGGCGGCGTCGGGCGCGCTGCGAACCCCCGCGTCGAGGAGCGCGCAGGCGAGTGAGCGCGAGTCCTCGTCGGGAGGCGCTTGGGTCGAGGTGAGCAAATCCCAAAGCGCTTCCGCCTCGTCGTGCGTCGCGCAGCGGAGCTCA
Source organism: Deltaproteobacteria bacterium (assembly GCA_016875405.1). Lineage (GTDB taxonomy): Bacteria > Myxococcota_A > Polyangia > Polyangiales > Polyangiaceae > SYFR01. The sequence continues at coordinate 37,342 of VGRJ01000004.1, forward strand.
TCCTTGACGCCTATCAAGTATGCGACGTAGCGCCAGAGGTGCAAGACGTCCTCGCGTTCGGCCCGCGTGACGTCGAAGCCGATGCGCTCGAGTCCGTCCAAGAGGACGTGCGAAAAGAGCAGAATCGTCCCCGCCATGTCGACCTGGTTCACCGGCGCGCCCCAGTCCTCGTGGCGCCAGCGGGGCGAGGCCGCGAGCATCCGGCGGACCGACGCGTGCACGAGGCGAACCTTCACCGTGCACGCCAAGCCAGGCCCATGGCGGCGCATTCCACCTCGCGCGAGCACGGCCTCGACGAAGCGCCCCGTCTCGGCGAGGCGCCGAGGCGCATCGTCTTCGAGGCGCCCCGAGAAGACGAGCGGCTTGTTGCCTGCCGGCGAGCAGTAACCCGCGACGAGCGAGTATGAGCCGAGCACGAGCCCGCTCAAGATCCCCGCCCGCAGGATCACCTCGGCGCCGCGCTCGAGGCGCGCGAAGTCGACCCACATCGGCACCCGCTCGAGCTCGTCCAGGAGCGCCGTCAGCGCGCTGGGTAGCCCGGCGGAGCGGCCCTCCGAGAGCATCCTCTCGACGAGGGCCGTGCGCTCCTCGCGCGGCCGCGGCGCGAGCTCGGCCACCGCCGCGTCGGCGAGCGGATCGACCTCGCGAAAGAGCGCCCCGAAGCGCTCGACCCGATCGCCGTGGCGTCGCCGGGCCTCGTCGAGGCGGACGTAGCGAGTCGGAAAGTCCATAGAGAAGCGCCTCGGGTCTAGCAGCTGGTGGCGCGCGACGCCGCTCGATTCGCGCTCGTTCGAAGCAAACCTGCTGTACCATACGTCCGGCATGCTGCTCGAGGCCGGCACGACGATTGGCCCCCTTCGCCTCGTCGAGTGCGTCGCGCACGGCGGCACGTCGTCGGTGTGGTCCGCTCACCATGCGGCCCGTGGCCATGACGTCGCGGTGAAGTTCCTGTCGCCCGAGGTCGCCGAGGCGGACCCGGCGTGGCGCCAGCGCATCCAGCGCGAGGCGACGATCGGCGCGCGCATCGGCAGCGCGCACGTGGTCCAGATCTACGAGGAGGGGCAGACCCCGGACGGTGAGCCCTACATCGTGATGGAGCTGCTCGAGGGGATCGACGTCGCGCGCGCCGTGACGACGACCGGTCCGCTGTCGCTCCATGAGACCGTCGCCATCTTGCGGCAGGTCGCGACGGTGCTCGGCCGGGCGCACGACCTTGGGATCGTCCATCGCGACATCAAGCCGGACAACCTCTTCCTCGTCGACGCGCCAACCCTCACCGTGAAGGTGCTCGACTTCGGGATCGCGAAGCTCACCGACGGACGCACCCGTGCGTCCGAGCAACCCGCCATGACCAAGACCGGCGCGGTGATCGGCACCCCCGAGTTCATGAGCCCGGAGCAGAGCGTCTCGGCGCGCGACGTCGATCACCGGGCCGATCTGTTCTCGCTCGGGATGGTCGCCTACTTCGCGCTGACGGGCGACCTGCCCTTCCCGACCGGTGGCGCGGCCCCGCTCTGGCGAAGGGTCGAGACCGGTCCCGCGCCGATCCGGCGTCGTCGAGACGACCTGCCCCCAGAGCTCGAGGCGTGGTTCCGCCGCGCGCTCGCCCTGCAACCCGAGGATCGGTACCCCTCCGCGAAGGAGATGATCGAGGTGCTCGGCGAGATCGCGTCGCCCCACATCCCCGACGCGCCCCCTACGACGCGCCGCTTCTCGCTCGGCGACGCGGCCCCCTTCCGCCCGCAGCGCTCGCCGGACCACACCCCGTCGACTCCCGCTGCGGTCGCGGCGCGGCCGACGAGCGTCGCGACGCGCGCCACCGCCTCGGGTCCCGGCGACACGAGGTGTGGGGACGCCGACCCCGAGGCAACCAACACGGCGCCGAGCTACGAGGTGCCCGACTTTGTACGGGGCTCGGTCACGGTGGGCGGAAGCGCCGACGAGCCCATCCTCGTCGCGCGACGCGGCGTCGTGCCCGCAAAGCCTGTCGAGGCACCACCACGCGTCGACGCGGCCGCAACACCGGAGCGCACACCGTCGAGCGTCGATGAGTCCGCAGTGCCGCCCCCCACCCCGACGCCCCCCGCCGTCGTCGCGACCTCGGCGCTCGATTCGCCCGCCGCGAAGGTCCCGCTCGGGCTTTGGCTCGCGCTCCTTGCGGCGAGCCTCGGGGCCGCGGCGTCGCTCTTCCGCTGACCCTCAGCCGATCGCGCGATCCTGATCGAAGTACGTCTTGATGGCTCTGGCGATCACGTCGCCGATTACGCGCGCGCGCTCACGGTTGGCGGCGGTGAGGGGACCCGGGTGACCCGTGCGAGGATCGAGATCGCAGAGCAGATCCTTGCGCACCTCCATCGCCATACAGCTCGGTCGCTCGCGCGAGCGTCGGTAGTCATTGAGGACAGTGCTCGAGTCGAGGAACGCATGCACGCGATCGTAGGCGAGCTGTGCGGCGCGGTAGCGATCGGCCTCGCCGTCGGGTAGTCGCCGGAAGCGATGAAGGTGTCCCCTCAGCGTCTCGGCGTCGTGGATGCGGAGGTTCGTGTTGAGGAGCATCGACCAGACGAGCGCGTGCGCGGGGCAGTCGCGCGTCTCGGGGCAGGCCTCGGTGTAGCGGCGGCGGAGGTAGTCGAAGAAGTACCAGACCTGCGCGCGCACCTCGACGCTGCCCTCGGGGAGCGCATACGGGTGGTTGTGGAGCACGCGAAATCGGGCGCGCTCGAGGTCGAGAGAGATCCGGTCGCGCAACACGCGGCTGCAGGTCGACTCGGCGAGCACGTCCGGGTACATCGGATCGAAGACGCCGTACGGCATGCGCGACTCGCGCAGGTATGTCGCCGAGCAGGTCACGAGGCTCAGGTCGGGCCGGATCGTCTGGCTCTTGTTGCGCGCGTCGTAGGTGTGGACACCGAGCATCAACAGGTTACCGCTCAGCCAGTGGCGCTCGAACAGATCGGAGATCCGGTCGTAGATGCCAAGCACCTCCATCTTCTCCTGGTGGTCGAGGATCGACGAGAACGGATCGTTGATGGCCAGGCGCTCGAGCGGATCGCGGTTGCCGGGCTGGGTACTGCCGGGAAAGCGATTGAAGTCGAGGAGCACGCGGGCGACGTTGCATCGCGCGTAGCCGCGCAGCCCGAGCGCGCTCGCGATCGACGACGCGACGAGGTTCGCTCCCCAGTCGCGCTCGGCGACGTAGCGGTCGTGGAACGACGTGGGCTCGACCCGGGGCATCCCGTCGGCGTTCCGGATGAGGTGCGGGGGCAGCCAGTTGCCGTCGTGCACGGTGAAGATGAGGACGCGCTCCCGCAGGTTCTCGGGGAGCGCGGTGCCGCGCGGCTCGACCTCCACCAGCTCGAAGGGACTCTCGCACGCGGCGTCGTACTCGAATGACCTGACCATGATCAACTCGTTCTTGAAAGAGGTTGCAGGGCTTTAGGGCGCGAGAGGCGACGAGGTCGGCGCGTCCTCGGCCAGTCGGTGCAGCGCCTCGTCGGTCAGGCGGAAGGTCGTCCAGGCATCCATCGGCCTCGCGCCGAGCCGCTCGTAGAAGCCGATCGCCAACGCGTTCCAGTCGAGGACTGACCACTCCATCCGCGCGCAGCCGCGCTCGACGGCGACCGCCGCGAGCCTCGCGAGGAGCGTCCGGCCGATGCCCTTTCCGCGGTGCGAGTGGCGCACGAAGAGGTCCTCGAGCCACAGCCCGCGGCGACCGCGCCAAGTCGAGTAGGTGTTAAAATACAGCGCAAAACCAACCGGCTCGTCACTCCACTCGGCGAGCACGCACTCGAAGGGCGGCGCGTCGGCCTCGAGCTGGGCGCGCAGGAGTTCGGGGGTCGTCTCCACAGCGCCCGGCTCACACTCGTACTCGGCGAGCTCGACCACGAAGCGGTGGACGAGCGCAGCGTCGCGAGGCTCGGCTCGACGGAGCGTCAGCATGGGTCGGCAGAAATACCCCCGGAACGCGGCAGGCTGCAACGACCCAGGCGGCCCAGCGTCGCGGCGGGCTTGGCGCCGGCGGCCAGGCGACGCTAGTGGTCGTAGGGGTGAGCGACGATGACGACGACCTGCGCTTCAAGGAGGCGGTGCGCGCCCAGTTGGCGGGGGATCTCCCGAGCGCGAGCCGCATCTACGTCGAGCTGCTCGAGCGAAGGAGCGACCTCGTCCCCGCGCTCGTGAACCTCGCCGCGATCGCGACGTCCCTGGGACGGCCGGCCGATGCCGTCGAGCTCCTCGAGCGAGCCGTCGACCTCGCGCCGGAGCACACCAACGCGCGCTGTCAGCTTGGCCTCGCGCTGGCCCGACTCGGTGAGCACGCTCGAGCCGACGTTGCCTACGCCGAGGCGCTTGCGCTCGACGCGCACCACCTCGGCGCCCTCAACAACCGCGCGCTCACGCTCGTCGCGATGATGCGCCACGACGAGGCGTTCGCCCACTACCGGCGGGCGCTCGAGGTCGACCCGCAGTGCCGCGAGGCCCACCAAAACCTTGGGGCGATGCTGAGCAAGGTCGGTCGGCTCGGCGACGCCCGCGCCCACCTCGAGACGGCCGTCAAGCTCTCGCCCGACGCGCCCGGCCCACAAGTGAACCTGAGCCAGGTACTCGTCAAGATGGGGCGCGCCCCCGACGCCCTGCCGCACCTCTCGCGTGCGCTCGCGACCCCGCTCGCGACGGCCGCGTGGCACTCGAACCTGCTGCTAAACTTGCACTACACCGAGGGGCCGACGCGCGAGGACGTGTTCCGTCAACACCTGGCCTGGGCGCGGCTCCGAGCGCCGGCGCCGAGCGGCGCGCGCCCGCCCATCCGTGCCTCGGACACGAGCCGACTTCGCGTGGGCTACGTCTCGCCAGACTTCTTCAGCCACGCGGTGGCCTTCTTCATCGAGTCGCTCCTCGAGCACCACGACACTTCCGCCTTCGAGGTCTTCGCCTATGCGAGCGTCGCGCGCGAAGATGAGACGACCGCGCGCCTCCGAACGCGCGTTGAGCACTGGCGAAGCGTCTACGGGCTATCGGACGCCGACCTCGCCGACCTCATTCGAGCCGATGGCATCGACATACTCGTCGACCTCGCGGGGCACACCGCCGACCATCGCCTCGGCACCTTCGCGCGCACCCCGGCGCCCATTCAAATAACCTACCTCGGCTATCCGGACACGACCGGGCTCGAGGCGCTCGACTTCCGCATCACCGACGAGCGCTGCGACCCTGCCGGCAGCGAGCCCTTCCACACCGAAGCGCTGCTCCACATGCCGCGCGGCATGCACTGTTACCGCGGGCCGAGCGACGCGCCCGAGCCGAGCCCATCTCCGCACATGCGCCTCGGGCACCTCACCTTCGGCTCGTTCAACAACACCTCGAAGCTGACCGAGCGCACGATCGCGCGCTGGGCCATCGTGCTGCGCGCCATCCCGAGCGCGCGACTCCTGATGAAGTTCCCGACGCTCGGCGACGCCACGACCGCGCAGGGTTACTTCGCTTGGTTCGACCAGTACGGGGTCAAGGCCGACCGCGTGACGCTGCGTGGACGCACGTTCGCGCATGGCGCTCACCTCGCGGATCACCGCGAAGTCGACGTGATCCTGGACCCGTTCCCGTACCACGGCACCACGACGACCTGCGAGGCGCTGTGGATGGGCGTCCCCGTGCTGTCGCTCGTCGGGGACCGGCACGTGTCGAGGGTCGGGCTGAGCCTCCTCGAGCAGGTCGGGCTCAAGCGGTTCGCCGCGCAGAACGAGGCGAGCTGGATCGAGGCCGCGGTGTGGCTCGACTCGGACGAAGGCCGCGACGAGCTCACCGCGCTACGAGGAGGGCTGCGTGAGCGCATGCGCCGGAGCCCGCTCTGCGACGGTCCGGGGAAGACGCGCGAACTCGAGGCGCTCTACCTCGAGGCGCTGCGACGAGTCCGCCACGCCTCGTCCGTCAGCGGCTGAACGCCTGGCCAGAGCCGGCCCTTTGTTCGCCCGGGCGCGATCGATGGCGTATAAATCGAGCGTGCGTTTTGATCAGGTTTCGACGCCGGTGTCGCTCCGTCAACCCGCCGCCCGCGTCGCGCTCCTCGTCGCCCTGACTTCGTTGTGGACGGCATGGAGCTGCGCGCTCGACGACGCCGGCACCCGCCAACCGACGAGCGCCTCGAGCACAGGCGGCGCCGGCGGGGCAGCGACGGCGAGCTCTTCGACAGCCGGAACGGGCGGTACAGGTGGTGCGGGCGGCGCATGCGCCGACGCGAGCGCCTCGACCGGTGTCGGCGGAGGCTGCGGAGTCGACTGTTCGACGTGCGGCGACGGGAGTTGCTGCGAAGCGGCGTGCGGGGACGCAAACGACCCGTTCTGCTTCTGTCCCGCGGGCTGCGGGTGCGACTTCGCGTGTCCGGACGGGGCGCAGTGCGAGACCTCGTGCGGGAAAGGCTCGACGTGCAAGGCGGAGTGCTCCGACTGCTTCTGCTCGGAGGCGACCTGCGCCTTCTCCTGCAGCGACGCGACCTGCAAGGTGAGCTGCCAGGCCGGCGCGACCTGTCGAGGCGACTGCGCCGAGAGTCCGTCCGAGACCCCAACCTGCGCGTGCGGCGGAGGCAGCGAGTGTGCGCTCCGCTGCACGAACCCGCCCTGCGCCATGGCGTGCCTCGACGGGGCGAAGTGCGTCCTCGCTTGCGATGGCAAGGCGGCGCCAGGCTCGAAGAACTGCACCATCAATTGCTTCAAGGGGAGCCCCACGGTGTGTGCAGACGGCGTGACCGTGACCTGCAACGCGGAGTGCCCTGCCCCGCCCCCCTGTCCGTGACGCGACGATGAGCACGAAGCGCGACTCGATCTCAAACGAGGCTCCTCCGCCTTCCCAGTCGCAGGAGGCTCGGTCGCGCTACGTCAACCGGGAGCTGTCGTGGCTCAAGTTCAACGAGCGCGTCCTCGAGGAGGCGCTCGACGCGACCATCCCGCTGCTCGAGCGCGTGAGGTTCCTGTCGATCTTCGGCTCGAACCTCGACGAGTTCTTCATGATCCGGGTCTCGGGGTTGCGCCGCCAGCTCACCGCGGGCGCGCTCGAGGCGCCGCTCGACGGGATGACGCCGGGCGAGCAGCTCGCCGCGATTCGGAGCGATCTCTTGCCCGCGCTCCAGCGGGCCTACGCGTGCTGGAAAGACGACCTGCTCCTCAAGCTGCGTGAGGTGGGCATCAACGTGCTCGCCTACGGCGAGCTGAAGGACAAGCAGCGGAAGCTCCTGCGGAGTTACTTCTCGCGCGAGGTGTTCCCGGTCCTCACCCCGATCGTGTTCGATCCGGGGCACCCGTTCCCTCACATCTCGAACCTCAGCATCAACCTCGCGGTGGTCGTGAAGGATCCGGTGCAGGGCGAGCGCTTCGCCCGCATCAAGGTGCCGCCGAATTTCTCGCGGCTCCTACGCGTCCCCGACGAGGAGCGCGCCGAGAGCTACGAGCGCCTCGGGCTCGAGGAAATCACGGCCGCGAACTTCGTGTGGCTCGAGGAGGTGGTCGCGGCCAACCTCGACATGCTCTTCCCCGGCGTCGAGGTGATCTCGGTCCACCCGTTCCGCATCACCCGCGACGCGGACATGGACATCGAGGAGGACGAGGCGTCCGACCTCCTCTCGGCGATGAGCGAGTATGTCGCGGAGCGCCGCTTCGGCAGCACCGTGCGCCTCGAGATCGACGAGGAGATGCCGCGACCGATCGAGGAAATCCTGGTCCAGAACCTGCGCCTCAAGCCCTACCAGGTGTACCGAACGGCGCGACCGATCGGGATCACCGACGTCGCCGGCCTCACGCGCGTCGAGCGCGGAGAGCTGAAATTCCCAGCATTTTTGCCGGTGATCCCGCCCGCGCTCACCACCGAGGAGAGCATCTTCTCGGTGATCCGCCGGAAGAACATCCTCCTCTATCACCCGTACGACAGCTTCGCGCCGGTCGTGAATTTCGTACGCGAGGCGGCGCGCGACCCGAGCGTGCTCGCGATCAAGCAGACGCTCTACCGTGTCGGCCCGACTAGCCCGATCGTCGAGGCGCTGATGCGCGCCCGCGACGCCGACAAACAGGTCGCGGTTCTCGTCGAGCTGAAGGCACGCTTCGACGAGGTGAACAACATCACCTGGGCGAAGCAGCTCGAGCGCGCGGGAGTCCACGTCGTCTACGGCGTCGTGGGCCTGAAGACCCACGCGAAGGTCTGCCTCGTGGTGCGCCGCGAGCCCGATGGGATCCGGCGCTATGTGCACCTCGCGACGGGCAACTACAACCCGATCACCGCGCGCGTCTACACCGACCTCGGCCTCTTCACCTGCGATCCCGACATCGCCGAAGACGTGTCGGATCTCTTCAACGCTCTCACCGGGATTTCGCGCAAGCGGGACTACCGAAAGCTGCTCGTCGCACCGGTCGCGATGCGCGAGGAGCTCTTGCGACGCATCGAGCGCGAGGTCGCCGCGCACGGCCGCGAGGGCACCGGACGCATCGTCTTCAAGCTGAACGCGCTCACCGATCGCGCGCTCATCGACGCGCTCTACGCGGCCTCGCAAGCGGGCGTCAGCGTCGACCTCCAAATTCGGGGCGTCTGCTGCCTGCGTCCGGGCGTCGCAGGCCTCTCCGAGAACGTCCGCGTTACCTCGATCGTTGGGCGCTTCCTCGAACACGCGCGCGTTTACTACTTCAGAAATGGAGGCGCCGAGGAGCTCTTGCTCGGAAGCGCTGACATGATGAGCCGAAACCTCGATCGGCGCGTCGAGACGCTGTTCCCGATCGAAGACCCGCGCCTCCGGACCGCGCTCCGGGACGACGTTCTCTTCGCGCACCTCGCCGACACGACGAAGGCGCGGCGCCTCGACGCGGACGGCTCGTGGCGACGGGTCGCGCCAGAAGGGGACTCGGCGCCGACCCACAGTCAAGCGCAGCTCCTCGAGCGCGGCGGGCGCTGGCGAGGCGAAGAGTGAGCGAGCAAAGCGTCACGGGCGCGACCTCGCGACCGCGACGGCTCGTCGTGCTCGGCGGCGGCGTCACCGGACTCGCGGCCGCACACCGGGCGCTCGAGCTCGCGCGCGAGCAGCGCGTGGCCCTCGAGGTCGAGCTGCTCGAGGCGAGCCCGCGACTCGGCGGCGCGATCTGGACCGATCGCGTCGACGCCTACCCGGTCGTCGAGGGCGGGCCCGACATGTTCATCACCGACAAGCCTTGGGCGCTCGCGCTCGCCGAGCGGCTCGGCCTCGGGGACAAGCTCCTCTCGACGAACACGATGAATCGCCGTTCGCTCGTCCTTCGCGACGGGCTGCCGGTCGAGGTCCCTGAGGGCTTCACCTTGATGGCGCCGACCAAGGTCGTGCCGATGGTGAAGACGCCACTCCTCAGCTGGGCAGGCAAGGCTCGTATGGCGGCCGACCTCGTGCTGCCGCGGCGCGCCGACGACCCAAAGGAGGACGAGAGCATCGCGTCGTTCGTTCGACGCCGTTTCGGGCAGGAGGTCCTCGATCGGCTCGTGCAGCCGCTCGTCGGCGGGATCTACACCGGCGACCCCGAGCGACTGAGCCTCCGAGCGACCCTCCCGAGGTTCCTCGAGATGGAGCGCGAGCATCGCAGCGTCGCGCTCGCGGGCCTGAAGAAGGGCCGCGCCGAGTCGAGCGGGATCAGCGGCGCGCGGTACGGCCTCTTCGTCTCACCAAAAGGTGGGATGGGCACCTTCATCACGCGCCTCGTCGAGCGGGTGAAGGCCGGCGCGAAGGTTCGCCTCTCGACTTCGGCAGAGCGGCTCGAGGTCCTTGCCGAAGGACACCGGATCCACCTCGCGAGCGGCGAGGCGATCGACGCCGACGCCGTGATCGTCGCGCTGCCCGCCTTCGCGGCCGCGGGGCTCTTGGAGGGCGCGAGCCGCCGCCTCGCGGACGAGCTCGTCGGAATTTCCTACGCCTCGACCGCGGTGGTGGTGAGCGGCCACGCGCTCGCGGACGTGAAGCACGCCCTCGACGCGTTCGGGCTCGTGATCCCGCACGTCGAGCGGCGCAAGATCCTCGCGGTCTCGTTTGCGAGCCGCAAGCTCGCCGACCGAGCGCCGCACGGCTCGGTTCAGCTCCGAACCTTCGTCGGCGGCGCCATGCAGCCCGAGCTCTACGAGCTGTCCGACGCGCGCATCGAGGGCATCGTACTCGACGAGCTTCACGCGATCCTCGGCGTCGACGGGACGCCCGACTTCGTTCGAGTGATGCGGCACCACCGCGCGATGCCTCAGTACCTCGTCGGACACCTCGAGCGCGTCGCGCGCATCGAGGAGGCGACCCGTGCGCTCCCGGGCCTCGCGCTCGCGGGGAGCGCGTATCGCGGTGTCGGCGTCCCGGACTGCGTCCGCAGCGCAGAGCTCGCCGCCGAGGCCGTCGCCCTCGGAGCTTCGGCATCGTCGCGACGCACGGGTTAGGCTAGTCGTGTGAGCGCCGAGACCGAGCCCGAACCCACACCCGGTGTCGCGCTCGTCCTCGCGGGAGGCGCGGCGCGCGGGGCGTACCAGGTCGGAGTCCTCGAGCACATCGTCGAGCGCGTGTCCGATGAGCTCGGCTACGAGGTTCCGCTCGACATCCTCTGCGGAACCTCGGTCGGCGCGATGAACGCCTGCATGCTCGCGGCGCACGCGGACGAGCCGCGGGGCCGCGTCGCCCACATGATCGGGGTCTGGACGGGCCTCTCGATCGACGAGCTCCTACGCCCCGCGGCGCGCAGCGTCGTCGATCTCGCGCGCGGGTTAATTGGCGGAAGCAGCTCGCTCCTCGATGCGGGAGCACTTCTCGACCCAACCCCACTTGCCGAGTTGCTCGGTCGGTCAACCCCCTTCGAGCGAATCGATACGCACCTGCGAGCCGGACGCCTCCGCGCGGTGTCGGTCACGGCGACGCAGCTCGAAAACGGACGCGGTGTGGTCTTCGTACAGCGACGACGCGCTCAGCCGGCGCCCTGGTCCGAGGCTCACCCGATGGCGCCGCGGCCCGCCCGCCTACGCGCCGTCCATGCGCTCGCGTCGGCGGCGTTGCCCCTCATCTTTCCGCCCGTCCGCATCGACGGTCGCTACCACTTGGACGGTGGACTGCGGCAAAACGTGCCACTGTCGCCCGCACGTAGGCTCGGCGCGCGCGCCTTGATCGTCATCAATCCGAAGCACGCGACGAATCCGGTGACCCTGGGATCCTCGGGCGACCTACGACACTACGAGGAGACGCCGCCGAACGCGCTGTCGCTCCTCGGCAAGACCTTGAATGCGCTGCTTGTCGATCGCATCGACAACGAGCTCGACCGCTTCGAGAAGATCAACGCCGTGCTCGACGCGGGCACGAAGCTCTACGGCACTGGCTTTACCGAGGCGCTGAATGCCGAGCTCGGGCGCGAGCGCGGCGCCACGTTGCAGCGGCTCGGCGTCGTGCACATCCGCTCGTCGGTCGACATCCCCAAGCTCGCCGCCGAGTACGTACGCCATCCGCGGTTCCACTTCCCGGGCGTCCTCGGTCGAATGATGAAGCGCGTCGCGAGTGGAGGCGAGCTTGGGGATGCGGACTTGCTGTCCTACGTGCTGTTCGACGGGGAGTTCGCGGGGAGGCTCGTCGAGATCGGCCGCATGGACGGCCGAACCCATCACGAGGCGCTCTGCAAGCTCGTCGACGATGCGGTGAAGGCCCACCGCGAGGCGGCGCGCCTCACCTGAGCCCGGCGAGCTCGTCGAGGCCGAGCGCGAGGTTCAGGTTTTGGAGGGCCTGCGTCGCAGCCCCCTTCAACAGGTTGTCGAGCGTCGCGACCAGCACCGCACGGGTCCCCGCCGTCGCGAAGCCGCCGACGGTCACCCCGTGGCGATTCGCGGCGTCGCGGACGAGCGGCGCCTCCGTCTCGACCGCGACGAGCGGCTCGCCCTCGTAACGCGTACGGAAGCCCGCCTCGAGCTCGGCAGCCGAGCGGGCGACGTCGAGCTCGCAATCGATGGTGAGGGTGAGCCCGCGGAAGAAAGGGGCAACGTGAGGCATGAAGCGCACCGCCTTGCCGAGCTGCCGCCCGATCTCGCGCTCGTGGACGTGGCCCGTGAGCGAATACGGCATCAGGTTGTCTCGCAGCGCCTCGACGTCGTTCTTCGGTGAGGGCGTCGTGCCGGCTCCGCTGTAGCCCGAGACCCCAAAGATGGCGGGCGGCGCGACGAGCGCAGACACGAGCGGCTCGAGCGCGACCTGCGCTGCGGTCGCGTAGCAGCCCGGGTTGGCGATGCGCGTCGCGCCACGGAGGGACGCTCGGCGGTGCTCCGGCAGGCCGTACGCCCAGTCGTCGCGGAAGCGGTGGTCGGCGCTGAGATCGACGAGCCGAACCCCGGGGTGCGCGGCGTCGAACGCCTTGACGTAGGGCTCTGCGAGGCCATTCGGCAACGCGAGGAACACCGCGTCGACGTCGCGGCCCGCAGCCTCCTCGGGGCCGAGATCTTCGAAGGCGAGGGACGAGCCCGCGGCCTCGGGGACGACGGCGGCGAGCGGCTGGCCGGCGAGCTGCCGCGAGCCGAGGAAGCCGATCTCGAGGTGCGGGTGGCGGAGCACGAGCCTCAAGAGCTCGACGCCGACGTATCCGCGCGCGCCAAGGAGGCCAACGCGCCGCTTGCGCGTCGTCAAGTCCGTCCCCGTCAACTCAGTCACCGTCGACCCCGTGATCCTTGAGTGAGGCGGGCATCTCGAGGGCGGTCCGCACGCAGCGCTCGATCTCCTCGAAGCCCTCCATGCCGTACCAGAACACGGTCCACTTCGGGGTCCGGTACGAGCCGTCCGCCTGCTGGAAGTACCAGCCGTTCACGGGGTTCACCGTCTGAGAGCGCCAGAACACCTTTGGGTTGTCGCGCCGCATCCTGTCCCACACCGAGCCGCCGAGGCCCTCGCCCTGCGCCTTGCGCGTCACCGCGAACTTGTCGAGGTAGACGAGCCCCGCCTCGCTCGTGAGGATCGCGGTCGCGCGGTAGTCCTCCGTCACGTAGACGCGGTGGCAGCGCTTCTTCTCGAAGTAGCCCGGGGTGAGCCGGCGCCCGAAGCACGACTCGACCAGGTTCTGCAGCTTCTCTCGCTCGATGTCCTCGAAGCGGTCGAAGGTCTCGACGCGCTCACCGCGCGACACGAGCGTCCCCGCGCCTCGATGCGTGAAGAGCTCTCGCGCGAGTTTGTCGGGCGCCGAGATCGACACCGTCGCGTGAGGCAGCCGCGAGAGGAGCTGGTGAATGTGAGCCAGCTTGCGACGCATCCCTCCGCTCACCCACGGCTGCGCCATCAGGCGCTCGTAGTCCTCGGTGAGGTTGATTGCGCTGATGACGCGCTGCTCTTCGTCCATCAGCCCGCCCGTCGAGGTGAGGAAGATGATCTTGTGTGGCTGAAAGCGCTGCGCGAGCGCGCTCGCGGCCTCGTCCGAGCTGATGCTGAGCAACTGGCCGCCCCGGGTAGCGCCGAGGCAGGTGACGACGGGGAGCTTCCCCGCGCGGACCGCGGCCATGATCGAGGTGTCATCGACCGCAGAGACGCGGCCCCGGAGGCCGTAACGCCCGACATCGATCGGCTCGACCTCGAACACCTCCCCGACGATCGGACGCGCGTCGCAGCCGTTCGCCGCGAGCGCGTCGACGAGCGCCAGGTTCTCGCGCTGCAGGACCCGGCGCACCACCTCGAAGGCCTCGGGAGAGACGCAGCGGATCTCGTCGAGCCGCGGCGTCGCGATCCCCGACTCGGCGAGCGCGCGGTCGACGTGCGCCGCTGCGCCGTGCACGACGATCGGCGTCAAGCCCACCTGCTGCAAGAACGCGATCGACGAACCGACGGTGTCGAGCGCCTCGTCGAGCGCGCTGCCGCCGACCTTGATCAGCGCAAAGCGCTGTGTGTCCGCGCTGCAGTACTGCTTCAGGTACTGCTCGACTTCTTTCTTGCTCCCGAGGTTCGAGAGCAGCTTCACGAGCGTGTCGCGCGTGATCGTCACGGACGCACCATCCTCCGGAGCACGGCCTTCTGAACGTGCAGGCGGTTCTCCGCCTCGTCGATGGCGATGCAGGCGGGCGAGTCGAGGACGGCGTCGGTGACCTTCACGTTTCGACGCACTGGCAGGCAGTGCGAGACGTAGGCTCCGTCGGTCTTCGCCATCTTCGCCTCGTCGACGATGAAGTGCTTCAGCGTGTCGCGCATCGGCTTCTCGTCCGGCCAGCGGCCGAAGTAAGGGATCGCACCCCAGCTCTTCGCGTAGACCATGTTGGCCCCGCGGTACGCCTCGTCGATGTCGTGCGACACCGTGATCGTGCGGCCATGCTCGGCGGCCGACGCGCGCGCCGCATCCATGTACCGCGGGTCGAGGAGGTACTCCTCGTTGGGGCAGAGCAAGGTGACGTCCATGCCGAACTTCGCCGCGATCATGAGGGCCGAGTTGGCGACGGCGGTGTTGAGCGGCTTTGGGTGGTAGGTCCAGGTGAGCACGAACTTCTTCCCGTCGACCTGCCCACCGAAGCGCTCCTGCAGCGTGAGCATGAGCGCGAGCTCCTGGCACGGGTGCGTGATCGTCTCGAGGTTGATCACCGGCACTGTCGCGAACTCGGCGATCGCGCGGATCACACGATCTTCGCGGTCCTTCGACCAGTCCTGGAACTTGGGGAAGGCGCGCACGCCGATGACGTCGCAGTAGCGCGACAGGACGCGCGTCACCTCCGAGATGTGCTCCTCCTCGTCGCCGTCCATGACCGCACCCGGCTCGAAGGCGATCGGCCACGCGCCCTTGCCGGGCTCGAGGATCACGGCTGCGCCGCCGAGCTGACGTGCACCGATCTCGAAGGACGTACGCGTACGGAGCGACGGGTTGAAGAACAGGAGTCCGAGCGTCTTGCCCGCGAGGTCCTCGCCGCGCAGCCCGCCCTTCAAGGCGCGCGCGTCGTCGAGCATCGCCTGGAGCTCCGCCCTCGACCAATCCGCGGTCGTCAGGAAGTGTCGCATGCCGCGCGCATGTCCCCGTTGGCCGCGCGCGGCAAGAGGTGAATCCACCGCGCTCGCCGTTCTCCGCTAGGCTCCTCCACATGAGCGATCTCCTAGACACCCACGACGCGACCGCCCTCGCCGCGCTCGTTCGCGCGAACGAGGTGACCCCGCTCGAGCTCGTCGACGCCGCCATCGCGCGGATCGAGGCCGAGAACCCGTGCCTCAACGCCGTCGTGACGCCGATGTTCGAGGCGGCACGTACGCGCGCCCGAGGGCCCCTCCCCGACGGCCCCTTTCGCGGCGTGCCGTTCCTCATCAAGGACCTCGGCCCCGCCTACGCCGGTGTCCGCATGACCGGAGGCTCAACGTTCCTCGCCGAGTACGTCCCCGATTGGACGGGCGAGCTCGTGACTCGCTTCGAGGCCGCCGGGCTGGTCGTCGTCGGCAAGACCAACACGCCCGAGTTCGGCATCGTCCCGACGACCGAGTCCAAGCACCTCGGGCCGTGCAAGAATCCCTGGGACCTCTCGCGCTCGCCGGGGGGCTCGAGCGGCGGCAGCGCGGCGGCGGTCGCGGCGAGGCTGGTCCCGATGGCGCACGCGAACGACGGCGGCGGCTCGATCCGCATCCCAGCCTCGTGTTGCGGCGTGTTCGGCTTGAAGCCCACGCGCGCACGCACGCCGGTCGGCCCGCGGCTCGGCGACATCATGAGCGGCCTCGTGTGCGATCATGCCGTGACCCGCAGCGTCCGGGACAGCGCGGCCCTCCTCGACGCGACAGACGGCCTTGACCTGGGCGGCCCGTACGTCGCACCCCCGAAATCGCGCCCGTTCCAGGACGAGGTGGGCGCCCCGCCCGGCAAGCTCCGCGTCGCGCTCATGACCTCGAGCTCGCTCGGCACCCCGGTCGCACCAGAATGCGTGCGCGCGGCAGAAGACGCGGCCAAGCTCTGCGAAGAGCTTGGTCACGAGGTGACGCTCGCGGCGCCGAAGATCGACGGATACCTCCTCACGCAGGCGTTCATGGCCGTGTGGACGAGCGGCCTCGCGATGACGATCGCAGGGTACACGCGGCTCGTCGGGCGCGCGCCCGCCGACGACGAGCTCGAGCCCTTGACCCGCGCCTACCTCGAGATGGGACAGCGCGTGAAGGCGCACGAGTATTTGCTCGCCGTCGCGCACCTCCAACAGCTCACCCGCACCCTCGCGGCCTTCATGGCGGAGTTCGACGTGCTGCTGACGCCGGTGCTCGGCGAGCTGCCGCTGCCGCTCGGGGAGCTCGGGAGCCTCGAGCCCGGGATGGCAAGCGCGCGTGCCGCCCAGCTCGTGCCGTTCACGCCGCTCGCCAACGTGACGGGACAGCCGGCCATGAGCGTGCCGCTCGCGTGGTCGGAGGGCGGCCTCCCGGTCGGCTCACACTTCATCGCGCGACGAGGCGAGGAGGCGACGCTCTTTCGGCTCGCGGGGCAGCTCGAGGCGGCGCGTCCGTGGGCGGACCGAAGGCCGAGCGGCGCATCGGCTCGACGCTAAGCCCGCAGGTGCAGCGGCGGCTCGCGCGACGAGCCCGTCGCGTCGCCCCGCAGCTCGGCGCGGATCTCGCCCGGAAGCGGGAACCACCGCAGCGCCTCGAAGTCCTCCGACCGCTCGAGATCGACCGGATCGTCGTCGAGCGAAGGCCCCGCCTCTAGGATTCCGCGGACCTCGTCGAGGTACTGCCCAAGGACCCACTCGGGCTCGCGCGCGTGGCGCGTGCGGAACTCGAGCTTGCCCGAGACGTAGCGCAAATCCGTGAGGCGCATCGCGGGCTTCGGGCGCGCGCGACGGTGCCGAAAGAGGCCGGTGGCCGGATCGAAATGGTAGTCGGGGAGCAGCCGCCAGCCGTGCTCGGCGACGAGGTGGACCGCCTTCAGGATGAACTCGAAGGTCGCCTCCGAGATGAAGTAGTTGAAATTCACGCGGACCCAGCCGGGTTTGATTCCCTCACAGCCACGCACGATCTCGCGCTCGAACTCGCGCGAGGTCTCGAGATCGATCCCAAGCAGGCGATGACCGTAAGGCCCGGCGCACGAGCAGCCAGCTCGCGCCTGGATCCCGAGCAGATCGTTGAGGAGCGCCGCGACGTAGTTGTGGTGCAGGTAGCGCGAGCCGTGATTCACCACGAACGAGACGATCGACAGCCGCCAGGCATTTCGGTTGCCGAGGATCTGCAGGTTCGGGTTCTCTTCCCAGCTCGCGATCGCCCGCCCGATGAAGTCGTGCTCGCGCGCTCGGATCGCCTCGACGCCGACCTCTTCTTTCAGCTGAAAGACGAGTCCGGCACGAATCGACTCGAGGATCGCGGGCGTCCCGCCTTCTTCGCGATGCTCGACGTCGGCGAGGTAGCGGTGCTCTTCGGGGTTCACGTACGCGACGGTGCCTCCACCGGGGACCGCGGGGACGAGGTTCTTGAAGAGCGCCTTCTTGGCGACGAGGAGCCCCGGCGTGCCAGGGCCTCCGATGAACTTGTGCGGAGAGAGGAAGACCGCGTCCTTGTAGATGAGGTGGCCGTCCTCGCCATCGTCGGCCATGTTCATCTCGATTTTGACGTAGGGTCCCGCCGCGGCGAAGTCCCAAAACGAGAGCGCCCCATGGCGGTGGAGGAGCGCCGAGACCGCGCGGGTGTTCGTACCGATGCCGGTCACGTTCGACGCAGCCGAGAAGCTCCCGATCTTGAGCGGGCGCGCGGCGTACCGCACGAGCGCCGCGTCGAGCTCCGTCAAGTTGATCTTGCCGTCGTGCCCCTCGGAGATGGTGACGACCTCGCAGATCGACTCACGCCATGGCAGCTCGTTCGAGTGGTGCTCGTAAGGGCCGATGAACACCACCGGACGCTCGTCTGCCGGGATGAGTCGCGACAGGCCGTAGCGCGCGTCGAGGTTCCTCGGCAGTCGCAGGTTCATGACATCGATTAATCGATTGATCGCGCCGGTCGCCCCGGAGCCGCAGAAGATCACCGCGTCGGACTCGTTGGCTCCGACCGCTTCGCGGACGATGGCGCGAGCGTCCTCGCGAAAGCGAGTCGTCTGCATGCCCGTCCCGGACTGCTCGGTGTGCGTGTTCGCATAGAGCGGCATCACCTCGTCCCGCAGGAAATCCTCGATGAACGTGAGCGACCTGCCCGACGCCGTGTAGTCAGCGTAGGTAACCCGGCGCGGGCCGTACGGGCCCTCGATCACCTGGTCGTCGCCGATCACGCTGTTCCGGATCGTCTCGATGAGGCGCGCCGCGTGGTCGTTCATGGAATTCGTTATACCCCCTCGGACGCGCAGGTGGCGAGGGGCGGCGCCGGGGCACGGGCGCGACCAGACCTCGCGCGCTATGTTCATGGTCATGAGCACGAATCGAGTCGCCGCGCTTCGGCAGACTGCCGCCCGCCTTCGGCTGGGCGCCTCGTACCAGTGGGGACACTTCGGGGCCTGCAACTGCGGGCACCTCGCGCAGACGCTGACCCGACTCTCCCGTGAGGACATCCACCGGATCGCGGTGGAGCGCGCGCGAGACTGGGGGACGGCCGCGGTCGAGTACTGCCCGACGAGCGGCTACCCCATCGACCACGTGCTGACGCAGATCGTGAAGGCGGGGTTCTCGCTCGACGACGTGGCGCACCTCGAGGAGCTGAGCGCGCCGAGGGTGCTCGCGGAGCTCCCCGAAGGCCGCCGCCACCTGCGCCGGAACGCCCGCGAGGACGTGATCACCTACCTGCTCGCGTGGGCTGATGTCCTCGAGCGCGAGGCCGGCCTCGAACTCCCGCTCGCCGCCGAGTGAGAGCGGCCCCTCTGGCGTTCGCCGCGCCGGTCACACTTCGGCCCGGTCGGGCGACGTATCGCTCGGAATGAACGCTCCCCCACCACTTGACGTCGAACCGTGCGAGCCTGGGGATACCGTGGACGTGCGCGCGCGCTCTCGTGCCCTGCTCGGCTCGACCGAGGTGAGGCTGCTCCTCGAGGGCCTCGTGCGGCGCAAGGTCCCCGCGAGCGAGGTCGACGACCTCGTGCAGACAGTGCTGTGCGAGGCGCTCGCGAGCGAGCGCTTCCCCGAGGAGGACGAGGCGCTCCGCAAGTGGGTCGTCGGCATCGCCCGGCACAAAATCGCCGATCATCACCGAAGGACCGTCCATCGGCGCACCATCGAGCTTGACGACGAGCACCCGGATCTCGACGCGAGGGACGTGCAAGCGACCTCCTCGCGCGATCTCGCTCGCTGGGCCGACGAGCAGGTAGGTGACGACGCGACCGCGAAGCGCACCCTCGAGTGGATGGCGCGCGAGGGCGAAGGGGAGACGCTCGCCCACATCGCGGCCGAGGCGGAGTTGCCGCCCGATCAGGTGAGGCAGCGTGTCTCCCGGCTCCGTCGCTGGATGCGAAAGCGTTGGGCGCGCGAGCTCGCCGCGGCGGTGGCGCTGGTCGGCGTCGCCCTCTTCGTGTGGTGGCGCACGCGCGACCAATCGCCGGTCGCGCCATTCACACCGGTGTTCGAGACGCCATCCGCTCGCCCGCCGGAGCGACCTGCAGGAGAGGTGCCCTCGGCGACGACGTCCGAGGTCGCGCCGCCGGTCAGCGCGGCCCCGTCGGCGAGCGAGGCGCCGCCGGCCCCGCAGCCCGAGAGCGCGCGACCCGAGAAGCCGCAACCGGAGACAGCGCGCCCCAACAAGCCTCAGCCGAAGACGCCTCCACGTTCGCCGCGAACGAAGCGCCTCCCCAAGGAAGCACCGCCGAACCTGCCGC
The DNA here is from genome assembly GCA_016875405.1 of Deltaproteobacteria bacterium. Lineage (GTDB taxonomy): Bacteria > Myxococcota_A > Polyangia > Polyangiales > Polyangiaceae > SYFR01. The sequence goes on from VGRJ01000004.1 coordinate 57,042, forward strand.
TCGACAAGAAGGGCCGGTACGATGAAGCACCCCAGCAGCGAAAGAACGACGTCGAGCCCAAGCGTCGAGCGATGAAGGATCGCTTCGACACGCCGGCGCTCTGAAGCCTACCGAGCCGACCCCGTGATGCCCCATTACCTCCGACCGATCGCGCCCTGCCTCCTCCTCGCCCTCGCATCTTGCGTTGAGCCACCGCACGCGTCCGCTCCCCCGCCTCCCGCGCCGACGGCCCGACCTCGCGTATCGTCGGGGACGGCGCTCGAGCGCTACCTGCCGCTCATCGATGGGCAGCTCTACCAGTACGAGTTCGAGACCGGAGATGGCCAGCGCGGGCTCCTCTCGGCGCGCATTCAGCGAGCCGACGCGCGCCGCGGCGCCTGGCTCCTCCCCGGTGGCGGGAACGTCTTCGTCTACGCCGAGGACGGCGTGATGAGCGAGGGCAGCGATGCGGCCACGTACCTCCTGAAGGCGCCACTCACCGTTGGGAATCGCTGGCCGGGGGCTCAGGGCAGCGTCGTCGATATCCGACGCCTCGATGTCACCGTCACGGTCCCCGCGGGGACCTTCTCCGGCTGCGTGGAGACGCACGAGGCGCGGGGCGGTGACATCCCGCGGTCGGTCGTCGCGACCTTCTGTCCAGACGTGGGGATGGTGTCGCGCGCCGTTACGAGCGGCCCGAAGCGTGAGACCCTCACGCTGAAGAGCTTTGGAGATCCGGTCGATCTCGGGCCTGACGGCGTGCGCGTCGTGCGCGAGGATTGACGGTAGGGACGCCTGAGTTACCCCATGACGGAGTCGATGAGCACTCACTCGATCGACGAGCTTCACCGTGAAGTCGACCGTCGGGCTGCCGAGGTCGCGCGCCTTAACGAGGGTCGGCTTCAATGCCGTCGTGGCTGCTCGGGCTGTTGCGTCGACGACCTCACGGTCTTCGAGGTCGAGGCCACCATCCTCCGCGCGCGGCATGCCGAGCTGCTCGCGTTCGGGGCTCCCCACCCCGAGGGCGCCTGCGCGTTCCTCGACGCCGGGGGCTCGTGCCGGATCTACCCGGACCGCCCGTACGTCTGCCGGACGCAAGGCCTGCCGCTTCGCTGGCTCGACGAGGACCGGAGCGCCGAGTGCCGCGACGTCTGCGAGCTGAACGACGCTCCGATCGAGGGTGAATGGCCCACGATCCTCGAGCTACCCGAGGAGGCCTGCTTTACCCTCGGAGAGCCGGAGACACGCCTCCAAGCGCTGCAGCGAGCGCTGTCGGTCGATGACCCACTCGGAAGAGTAAGGCTCCGCGATTTGTTCGAGCGCCCCGTTGGGTCGCCCCGTTTAACGGATGAACCCACTGATCCGACAACTTCTTCGACAGCGACAGCTTGTTCGAAAGCCAACGTTATCCGGTAAATTTAATAATAGTCAAGCCAAGGTCTAACGCTTGTGGTATTCTAAAGTCTAGTCAAACCGTGATGCGCCCGAAGGGGAGCCGCGCGGTCGACCAGCAACGAGAGAGGTTTTTGTGTCCAAGAAGCGAAGCTCGTCGAAGAACCCGGAGTTTGGCGCGAAGGCGGCGTTCATCCGATCCATGCCCACCACCATGACCGCGAAGGATGTGGTCGCGGAGGCTCAAAAGCAGGGCCTCAAAATCACCGAGGGGCATGTGTACAACCTACGCTCGTCATCGACGAAGAAGCCGAAGAGTGGCGCGACCACCCTCAGCGTGAGCAATGGCGGCGCGCCGGTGAAGCGCGGCCCCGGTCGTCCCCCGAAGGTCGCGCGCCCGACGACGACGTCGTCGACCTCGGACGAGGGTGCGCTCCGCCGCGCCATCGCGGAGCTCGGGCTCACTCGAGCTCGCGCCGTGTTCGCCGAGGTCGAGTCGGCGTTCGTCGGTCACTGACCTGAACACGGCGCACCGGCCCGACCGGTCGCCGGCCTCGTCGCCCCGCCGCGGTACGCTCCGCAGGCGGGGCGCGCTCATTTCGAGCCACCGACGTTGCAGGCCCCCTGCGGCACCGCTAGCTTCCGAGCCATGAGCGACAAGCCCGCCTCCGCCGACGTCCCGTCCGCAGCCCCCGCCGCGCCGTCGCGCACCGTGCAGTGTGTGAAGCTCGGCAAGACCCTCGAGGGCCTCCCGAAGCCACCCTTGAAGGGCGACCTCGGGCAGCGCGTCTTCGAGCAGGTGTCGCGCGACGCATGGCGCATGTGGCTCGAGCACTCGAAGATGCTGATCAACGAGTACCGCCTCGACCTCATGAGCGAGTCGGGGCAGCGCGTCTGGATGGCCGAGCTCGAGAAATACTTTTGGGGTGACGGCTCCGCGCTCCCGCCCGAGTTCCAGCCCGTGGCCAAGCCCTGACCGAGATGACCGCCGACGCGAGGCTCCACCCGCGCGCTCAGGCGTCGATCCAGGTCGAGTTCCAGTTCGGCGGCACGAGCGGCGTCGGGACCACGAACGACGTGAGCGAGGGGGGGATCTTCCTCGAGACCGACGTGGTCGCCGAGACGGGCTCGCGCATCTACCTGCGCCTTTACCTCCCGAGTGACGAGTCGGTCGCTGCCCTGGAGATCGTCGGCATCGTCCGACGGAGCAGCAGTGGCGACGGCGCCGCACCCGGAGGCATGGGGATCCGGTTCGAGATCGCTCACGCCAAGACGAGGGGCGCGCTCGGCGAGTTCATCGGTGCGATCACCCTTGATCCCGCTGCGCCACGCGAGTCGGCCCTGCCGCCGCGGCCGCGCCTCCCCTCGAACGCCGAAGAGCGCGCGAGCGAGTCGTCAGGAGGCCTCTGGGTCTGGGGCCTAGGGCTCACGCTCGTGGTGCTCGCGGTGTTGCGGCTCTACCTATGAGGAGCCCACGATGACCGACGCTCGCGATGTCACGGCGCGAGCGCCCGCCGCGCGCCACCCGGCCCAACTGTGGATCGCGAGCACTTACTTCGCGGAGGGTTATCCGTACTCGATCGTCAACAACCTCGCCGAGGTGGTGTTCGCGAGCCTCGGCGCGAGCCTCGGCGCGGTTGGGCTCACCTCCCTCTTCCACCTGCCGTGGAACTTGAAGTTCCTCTGGGCACCGTTCGTCGACGCCTACGGCACCAAGCGCCGCTGGCTGCTCGGCATCGAGGTCGGCCTCGTGGCGATGCTCGTCGCGGCGGCCTTCGCGTCGTCGTCCGCGGCGAGCGTGCCCGCCCTGTCGATCGCCTTCATCGCCCTCGCGCTCTTGTCGGCGACCCACGACGTCGCGATCGACGGCTTCTACCTCACCGCCCTCGACGAGTCCGAGCAGTCGCGGTTCGTCGGCCTCCGGCAGCTCTCGTACAAGCTCGCGAACCTGCTCGTCCGGGGGCCGGCGATCGTGCTCGCCGGCCTCGTGGGGTGGCGCCTCGGCATGCTCGCGCTCGCGGCGCTCATGGGAGCGGTAACGCTCGCCCACGTCGCGCTCCTCCCCCGTGACGAGGTCGAGCGACGGAGCTTCGGTGAGCTCGCGCGCTGGCTCCTGCGGCCGCGCGTGGCCGGCGCCGCCACCCTGCTCGGTGGGCTCGCCGTCGGGCTCCGCAGCGCGTGGCCTCGCGTCGCTTCGACGCCCATCGGCCGTGTCCCGATGGAGGCGTACCTCGCGCTCGCCCTCGGCGTGAGCCTCGTGTGGCTGCGGGCTCGGCGGTCGACGTCGAAGCCTGCCGAATCGCCCTACCGCGCGGCCTTCAGCGGCTTCCTCGCGCAGCCTCGAGCCTGGGTCATCCTCGCGTTCGTGCTCTTGTTCCGAACGGGCGAGTCGTTCTTGCAGAAGATGAAGTGGCCGTTCCTCCGCGACGCGCTCCACCTGTCGCTCGCCGAGTACGGGATCGCCAACGGGACCTTCGGGGTCGCGGCATCGTTCGCGGGCACCTTGCTCGGAGGCTTCTTGATCTCGCGTCACGGACTCCGCCGCTGGATCTGGCCGTTCGTGGTCGCGCAGAACGGCCTGCACCTCTTGTATGTGTGGCTCGCCGCATACGCCGCGAGGGGCGCCGTCAGCCTCTCGACGATCACCGCCGTGATCTGCGTCGAGCATGTCGGCGAGGGGCTCGGCACCGCCGTGTTCACGGTGTTCCTCATGCGCTGCTGCGATCCTGAGCACCGCGCGGCGCATATGGCGATCGTCACGGCGCTGATGAGCATCGGCTTCACCGTCGCGGGCATGGCGAGCGGCTACCTCGCGGAGGCGCTCGGGTTCGTGCGCTACTTCGGCTTCACCTTCGTCGTCACCATCCCGTCGATGGCGCTCATCGTGGTGCTGCCCTACCTCGACGGACGCAGCGTCACCCGAGCCCCCGCTCACTGACGACCCGAAAGAGTCGCTCGCGACGGTCGTCGCTCCACGCGTAGAGCGCGAGCCGCTCGAGTCTCAGCTCGACCCCGAGCGGAGGGAGCGCCTCGGCGAATGCGAGCGCGCGCCGTCGCGCCTCGGCCGAGGCGTCGCGTCGCGGCCTCAGCACCGTGACGTGCGGCAGCGGCGGCCGGTCGTCCGGTCGTCCGCCCGCGGCCTCCCACATCGGACCCCGCCACGCGCCGATCGAGGCCGCGAGCTCGTCCCTGCCCGCAGCGAACGTCACCGACCACGCGCTCGGGCGAGCCCGCGAACCGAAGGGCTCGAGGCGATCGAGCGTCACGACGAAGGGCCCTCGGGGGTGGTCGGCGAGCGTCGCCCAGGCGGCACGGGCGCGCGCTTCACCGCACCGACCGAGGAACGCCACCGTCGCGTGCAGATCGCCCGGGTGAAAGCGGCGGAGGTCGGCGGGGGCCGAGGCGACGAGGCGCTCGAACCAGCGCCCGGGAGGGACCGGCAGGCCGATGAACCAGTTGCCCGACTCGGCCGGGCGCGCGGCGTTCGCGAGGTCGGACTCGGTCACGCGTCGGCAGCGGGCGGCACGGTCTCGGCGTCGTCCTCGCCGTCCTCGGTGTCTTCGTCGGCGACGAGCTCGGGACGAGTGCGCGCCTGGTTCATCGCGCCGGTGAGCATCGCGATGAAGAGGCCGTAGGCGTTGCGGGCGAGGTCCTCCTCTCCCGAGATGAACTCCTGGATTCGGAGCCCCTGCAGGGTCGACGAAATCAAGAAGGCGATCGCGCGCGGCAAGCGGATCTGCGGGCCGCCCTCGGCGTTGACGACCTGCTCGGCGCCTTGCTCGATGAAATCGCGCGCCCGCTCCTGCGCGAGCTGCATGCGGTTCTTCATGTAGGGGTCGCGCCCGGCCTCGGCCATGAGCTCAAGCTGGAGTCGCAAGAACTGCTTGTCTGCGATGATGTCGAAAACCTCCCACAGCGCGCCCTGCAAGCGCTCCTCGGAAGGGGCAGCGGCGGCGGCGAGCGCCTCGAGCTTCTGCTGCACGCGGCGGAAGTAACGCTCGTGGACGAAGGCCTGGAGCTCGAGGATGAGGACCTGCTTGCTCTCGAAGTAGTAGTGGATCATCGACTTCGTCAGGTTCGCCTCGACGGCGATCTCCTGCACGGTCGTGTTCGCAAGCCCATCGCGCGCGAAGCAGCGAGAGGCGGCGTCGAGGATCTGCACCACGCGCGGATTTTGCCAGTCGGAGTGGCGAGGCAGCTCGTCGTGGCTCTTGGCCGGCTTGCGCGGCGGAGCGACCTTCTTCTTTGGTTTTGCCATGCGTCTCTCGGCCGGCCCACAGCTGAGCGGACCAGCCGGCCGGTGGACGATACACCGAATCGGCGAGCGAGGGTCGCTCGAGCACGCGTTCGAGCGATGGCGAGCGGGTCCGCCCTGCGGCGGTGTAGGCTCGGCCGCGTGAAGGTCCACGCTCTCGTCGCCGCCGTCGCCCTCCTCGCCGCGTGTCGCCCTGCGCCACCGAGGAGCGGCGCGCCCGCCTCGCCTCCTGCGAGCCGCGCCTTCAGCGCCACCGAGGCCCGCTTTCATCTCATTGATGTCGGTCAAGGCTTCGCCGCGCTTGTCGAGCTGCCCTGCGGCGCAGTGCTCGTCGATACCGGCGGTGAGACGAGCTTCCAGTTCGACAGCGGGGCGAACCTGCGGCGCTACCTCGACGAGTTCTTCGAGCGGCGCCCCGATCTCGACCGGACGCTCGCGCTTCTCGTCCTCACGCATCCGCACCTCGACCACACACGCAACGTCGAGGCGGTGATCGGCGCATACAAGGTCGGCAACGTGGTCACCGGCGGCGACCCGCGCGGGTCGGGCGGCAAGCAGCAACGCTGGCTCGAGGAGTGGGCGGAGGGCCACGCGAAGCTCGCTCGGGTCCGCAGCGAAGACATCCCGTCCGGTGGTCGCACGGACGCGGTCGTCGATCCGATCGCGTGCACGCCTGTCGATCCCAGGATCACCGCGCTCTGGGGGAGCCTCGCGACTCAGCCCCCAGGCTGGCCCGAGCGCGCGTTCCGCAACCACAACAACCACAGCGTCGTCATGCGCTTCGAGTTCGGGCGGGCGTCGTTCCTCGTGACCGGGGACCTCGAAGAAGACGGCATCGCCGCGCTGCTCGAACGACACCGCGGGACCGGCGCGCTCGACGTCGACGTGTGGCAGGTCGGGCACCACGGCTCGTACAACGCGACGACCACGCCGCTGCTCGAGGCGATGACGCCGCGGATCGCGCTCATCCCGATGGGCTCGCCCGATCGCTGGGCGAAGTGGACCGCGTGGAAGTTTGGGCACCCGCGCAAGCCGGCGATCGAGCGCTTGCTGGCGAGCTCCCTCGATCCGCGTCCCCCCGTCGACGTACTCGTCGGAGTCAGCGTCGAGACCTTCGAGCCTCTCAAGCTCGAGCGCGCGATCTACGGCACCGGCTGGGATGGCCACATCGTCGTCACGGCCTCTGCGACGGGCGAGTACCGCGTCGCGACCGCTCACCCCGCTCGGGCGACGACCGGGCGCTGACGCCGCGTGCCGCTCATGGCCCGTAGCAGCAGCGAAACCCGGTCGAGTAGTCCCAGTGGGTGACGTCGTGCGCGGTCGTCGCGTAGAGGCAGCCGGGGCCGTTCTTGACGGTGTCGACGTAGAAGCCGCCGCGGAACGTGCCCGCCGAGGCGGCGGTCCATTCGTGCAGGTTACCCATCATGTCGAAGGCGCCGTCCTCGGTCACACAGTCGGGATGGCTGCCGGCGAGCGCGAGCGAGTCCGGGAGCTGGTTCAGGCACTCGTGGTCGATCTCCGAGTAAATCCACGAGTCCGTCGTGCCGAAGTACTCGACCGCAGGGTGCTGCGCGCGGTGGTCGTTGCAGCGCCCGAGGACGAGCGCGTCACCGTAAGGGTACACGCGCTTCGAGGCGCCACGACACGCACGCAGCCACTCGTCGTCGGTGCAGAGCCGCTTGCCGGCCGCGAGGCACGCCTCCTCGGCGCGCACTTGATCGATGTACCCCTGCGGCACCACGCCCTTCACGCTCACGGCGCGCACCGCGACGACCCCTGGGTTGAAGTAGGGCGACCAAGGCGCACCGTCCGAGACGCGCACGAGCGCCGCCTCGTAACGATCGACACAGAAATCCTCGACCGGGAGCATCCCATCGGGGCAACCGCCCGTGCCCGGTGCCTCGACGAGCGACGGCGTCGGGACGACCGCCGCACCGGGGATGCAGGCCGCGTAGGGGAGGCAACACTGCACGCTCGCGGGCCCGGGACAGTACCCCACGACGGGAGCGCGGTCGCCGACGCAGCCCTCGACGTCGATGCACTCGCCCACGACACCGTCGACCTCGCATGGGAGCGGAGTGCTGCCCGCGCCAGACTCTCTGTCGGAGGCTCCCCCCGTCCCGCCGGCCGCGCCGCCGACGCCGCTCGCGCCACCGAGACCGCCCGTCGCAGCGCCGACGGTCACGGTCCCCGGGACGCCCGCCTGGTCCATGCCGCACGCCGCCGCGAAAACGAGGGCCATGACGAGGGTGAACGCGCGCATCGCGGCAAGGTGAGTCGCGGATGCGCCGCTGGCAAGCCCGCGCTCGGCCGAGTGTGGTATCGCAGCGTCCGATGAAGCGCTCGCCGCTCCTGCCGATCTTCCTGACCGTCTTCGTGGACGTGCTCGGGCTGACGCTGGTGCTGCCCCTCTTGCCGTTTTACGCGCTGCACTTCCGCGCGAGCCCGCTCGTCGTCGGCTGCCTCGGCGCAACCTTCGCCGTCTGCCAGCTCGTGTCGGGGCCGGTCCTCGGGCGGATCTCGGACCAGGTCGGCCGCAAGCCCACGCTGCTCGCGAGCCAAGCCGGGACGTTCGCGGGGTTTCTGGTGCTCGGCTTCGCCAACTCGCTCTGGATGCTGTTCGCGTCGCGCATCATCGACGGCGCCACCGCGGGCAACCTCACCATCGCGCAAGCGTACATCAGCGACGCGACGAAGCCCGAGGAGCGCACCCGCGCCTTCGGCTTCATCGGCATCGCCTTCGGGACAGGCTTCCTCATCGGCCCGGCGATCTCGGGTTGGCTCGCGCACCACCACGGCTACGCCGCGCCAGCCTTCGCGGCCGCCGCGCTCTCGCTCCTGTCGATCGTGCTGACCGCGACGATGCTCCCGAACCAGCGCCCCACGTGCGCGTCCGACGGAAGCACACCGCGGCGCTCGCTCGCCTTCGGGCGCTTCCTCGGCCGTCCGCTCCCACGAAGGCGGCTCCTGCAGTTCTTCGCCTTTACCTCGTCGTTCTCGACCCTGATCGGCGGCCTCGCGCTCTACCTCAACACGCGCTTCGGCTTTGATGTCGAGCGCACGGGCTACGTCTATGCGCTGTCCGGCTTCGTCGGCGCCGCGGTGCAAGGCGGGATCATCGGGCGCCTCGCGCAGGGCCTCGGTGAGGCGCGGCTCTCGTTCTACGGGTTCACGTTCATGGCCGCGGGGTACCTGTTCCTCGGCGCAGCGTACGGGCTGCCGATGCTGATCGCGCTCATCGTCATCGCGGCCCTCGGCTCGGCGGTGACAAGGCCGGCCCTCACCACGCTGCTCACGCGCAGCGTCGGGAGCGATGAGCAGGGCGCGGTGCTCGGCGTGAGCCAATCCCTCTCGGGGATCTCGCAAATCCTCGGACCGGTCGTCGCGGGATGGCTGATCGGGCGGGGTTGGCTCACCGCGTACGGACTCGTAGCGGGCGGCGCGGCACTCCTCGGAGCGTTGCTCGTGCGGCTGCACGGCGACTCGCCAGGCGCGACGGCCTGACCACTTCCTCGACACGGGCACGAGGCGCTCGGCTATCTTGTCGCGAATGTCGCACGCGGCTCGCCTATCTCCCCTCCTTTTCCTCCCCCTCCTCACCGCCGCCTGCGGCGGAGGGACGACCGACGACGGCACGGTCCCGCTGCCGCAAGGCAAGTCGGTGTTCGCCTACGGCGTCGATCCGGCGCAGACGATCTCGAGCGCGCCGTTCCCAAACGATCTCTACCGCGGTCCAGAGGGGGTCTCGCTAGCGCCGCTGGGCGCCGATTCAATCTACGCAGGCCTCGCGAAGGAGGCGCCTCTCGCGCAGCTCGACGCGGCGATCGCGGGGCGCCCGGGGTTTGGCTTTGCCGCGCCGATCGAGCTCTTCGCGAGCGAGGAGGTCTCGGTCGAGTCGCTCGAGGGCCGGGTTCACCTCGTGGCGGTCGACGGCCCCGAGGTCGGGCGCGAGGTCGAGGTCCAGCCTTGGTGGTCTCCCTACGCGAAGGCGCTGTCATTCTTCCCCGCGCCGGGCGATTGGATGATGCCCGACACCACGTACGTGCTCGCGATCGAGCCGGGCGTCACCACGGCGGCGGGGGAGGCGATCGGCGCGACAGCCTCGATGGGCGAGGTGCTTCGAGAGGCTCGCTCCGAGACGGCGGGCGACGCCTGGGATCGCGCGGCGGCGCTGCGAACCTACGTCGCCGAGCATGGTGTCCCGGTGGTCGCGACGACGTTCAAGACCGAGCCGAGCCTCGCGCCGCTCGAGGCCGTGCTCGCGGCCGTGGCCAAGGCCCCGCTCGTAAAGCCGACGCGCGCGCTCCGCTACGACGAGAAGGCGTCGGCGATGATCGAGGGCGAGAGCCACGAAGGCGCGGGGCTCGACGCGCTCTACGGGAGCCCTGCCGCGCCGTTCGCGACGAACCCTGGCAGCTGGGGCGAAGGCACGCGCATCGACGCGAAGGCGCTCGCCGGCTCGACGTACACCGGCGGGACCTTACGCGGTCGCGTCGCGAAGGTCATCTTCGGCAGCGTCACCGTGCCCGCCTTCAACGTGCGAAAAAACGGCGCAAAGTTCGCACCCGCTGCGCTCACGATCGCCGATGGCACCGCGACGTCGGAGCTCGACGCGATGGTCCCGGTCACGGTGTTCCTCTGCGACGACCACCTCGTCAAGCCGTCGAAGCTCCCGGTCGCCGTCTTCACGCACGGCGGTACGGCGACGCGCAACAACGCGACGCCGCTTGCGGCCTTGAACTGCGAGGCCGGCATCGCAACGCTCGCCGCGGATCTGCCATTCCACGGCGGTCGCAGCGAGCTCGCGGTGGTCGACGGTCGCGTGGTCCCGAAGCGAGTAGACGAGCTCAACGAGCTGACCGGCATCGCGAAGGGACAGGCGGGCTTCGTCCCCGATGGCGTCGGCGATCCCGCGGGCGCGGACCTCACCGTCGGCAACCTGTTCGCGCTCGGCTCAAGCCTCGACGTCGGGGTGCTCGAGGCGAACCTGCTCACGATTCCGGGCGAGCTCGCGATGCTCGTACGCCTCCTCGGAGAAGGCGACTGGTCGGCGTTCCACGCGGGCCTCAGCTTCGACGCGGAGGCTGTCTTCCTCGAGAACCTGAGCTTCGGGACGACCTTCACGACCGGCTATCTGGCGCTCTCCGATGCGTGGCGCGCCGCGATCGGCAGCACCGGCTCAGGCTACATCCTCGGCGCCAATCTCACCGTCGCGCCGAGCAACTCGAAGCTCGCGAGCACCGTGGTCGACACCGTGCTCGGACTCGCCTCGTCGGAGGCCGAGCTCGCTCTAGGGGTGTACCGCGATCCGGTGGGAGGCCTCTTCGCCTGGCTCACCGAGCGTGGCGACTCGATGGCGTTCGCGCCTTACGTGCTGCGCCACCGCCCTAGTAAAAAACCGCGCAACATCGTGCAGACGGGAGACAGCTGGGACGAGACGCTGAGCACTCCCGCGCAGCTCAGCTACAACGCGGCGCTCGGGCTGCCGGTGCTCGAGGCGGAGGGCTGGGTGCTCGACCCGACGGTGCCGGGAGCCGCGCGCGTCGCGGCCCAGAAGGCTGCTGCCACGACGACGGCCAACGCGACGTACGACTCGGTGACGCACACGGCCGCGATTTTCTACAACAGCGAGAGCTGCCACGCGCAGCTCCTCACCCCGCTCTGCAAGAAGCGCTTCGAGAAGCTCTACCCGCCGGTCACCGAACTCGCGAGCGACAAGGTGAAGGTGACGGCCTCGCCGATTTGCGCGATCCACACCCAGGCCCTCGCGGCGCTCGAGTCGCTCCTCGGAGGCGCGGACAGCGCGACCATCTTGCCTCCCGCCGGGAGCTGCGACGCACTCTACGGACCATGACCCCAAGGACGTCGGCGCGTCGCCCTCTACCGCGAGAGGCTCCCGACGCGCCTTTCGCGACGAGCCCGGCCGGCGACGACGCGACGGCTCGAGCGCGTCAGAGGTAAAAGCGGTAGCCCGCTCACGCCGAGAGCGCGGTGAGCGCCGCATCGCCGGTCGTACGCTGCTGGATCGGCGCCCCGCCGAAGAGGCCAGCCTTGAAGAGCTCGACGGCCCCCTTTTTCTGGGCATCGGTCGCCTTGGCTGCCGGTGTGCCTGCGACGACAGGCGGCTCGGGCACCGACGAGGCGCTCGGACCTCGTTGCGCCAGGGCCGCCGGGGGCGCGAGCACGGCGAGCGATAGGAGGGCCTGGAGCGCGAAGCGCGAAGCCTCGTTCATGCGAGTCATGCTCGTCTCCGTCCTCACCACACCACGAGCTCGGTCGTGTCCGACGCGAGGTTGTTCGGTGTCTGCCCGCCGAGGAAGAACGCAAAGGCGCTCTGGACCGATGAGCCCATGAACGCGCGCGCCGTGAGGAGGTTCAGGCCGGCGTTCCAGGTGTTCGGCGCGAGGTCGCCGGTCGCGTTGATGATCTGGCCGCTGGTGCCCTGGAGTTCCGGGTCGGCGCTCGCCGGAGGCCGCCGATGGGGTATGACGAGACCGACCATGACGCGCGCCCGCGCAGCCCTCACGTCGGCCACGGCCACCGCCCTCGCGCTTGCGCTGCTGATCCCCCGGCTCGGGCGGCAGCCGGGCGGCGACCGCGGAATGGAACACGTTTCAGGCCAAACCGTCGAGAGCCCCGCGCCTCCCGGCGTAGGCAAGCCGGCGCGCTGGCTCGCGTTCGGCGGGGGCGCCGACCCCAGCTCGAACCAGCTTTCGATGGAGAGCGACCTCGGCCTCGCGGCGGAGCTGCTCGGACCGGGCGGCCTGCTGCTCTTCGCAGGCGGACCGGGGAGCGACGGCGTCTACGAGCTCTCGGACGCGAACCCTGACGACCCGCTGCTCGTGGCGCTCGGAGAGATCGTGTCGCCGCACGGCGGGCGGGACGCGCGCTTCCGGAAGACCCGCCTCGCTCCGCATGGACCGGCGACGCGGGAGGCCATCCTCGAAGCGCTCGACCGCGAGCTCGCGGTACGCGGGCCGCCGCTGCCGATCGTCGTCGCCTGCCACGGCGACGGAGCGGCCGCGCCGCGAGACAACGGGCTCGCGACCTGGGGCGGTGACGCGCTCACGGTCCGCGATCTCGCGGAGGTGCTCGACCGTGGCTCGAGGCCGACACGGCTCCTCGTTAGCGCATGCTTCTCGGGTGGCCTCGCCGAGCTCGCGTTCGTCGGCGCCAACCCCGACGCCGGCGCCACTCCGCAGGACCGCTGCGGCCTCTTCGCGAGTACCTGGGATCTCGAGTCGACCGGCTGCGATCCCGATCCCGAGCGCCGAAACCACGAGGGCTATTCGGTGCACGTGCTACACGCGCTGCGAGGCGAGGACCGCGAAGGGCGACCCGCCTCGGTCGACCTCGATGGCGACGGGGCGATCTCGCTACTCGAAGCGCACACGCGCGCGCGGATTGACTCGCGCGGGCTCGACGTCCCGACGACGACCTCGGAGCGCTGGCTGCGACACGCGGCGCCCACCGACGGCCCCGCCGAGGCGCTCGAGAACGAGCTGCTCGAGGACGAGGCGACCATCGCCGGCCTCGTGGCGAAGCTCGGCCTCCCGCGCGACCGAACGCGGGCCGAAGAAGACACGAGACGACGCTACGAGGAGCTCGAGCGCCGCATGGACGAGCTCGCCGAGCGCGAGGACCGCGCCACCGCCGCGCTGGAGGCGGCTCGCCGAACGGTCCGCGGCGAGCTGCTCGCGCGCTACCCTGCGCTCGAAGATCCGTGGCACCCCGAGTTCGCGCGGACCCTCGCCAGCGCACGCCCAGAGCTCGCGAAGCTCGCCATGGAGAGCCCCTCGCACATGCGCTACCTCCGCGCTCGCGACGCGGCCGACGACGCCGCCGACGCGAGCCTCACGGTGGCCCTCGAGCGCGCGCCGTACGAGCGGCTGGTGCGGGCGTTCGACGACCTCGAGCTCGCGGGCCGCCTCAAGCACCGCGGAGGCGCCGACTGGAAGCGCTACCTTCAGTTCCTGGCGTGCGAGCGAAGCCGCTTGCGTTGAGGCACCCGTCACAGCATACGAGCGCGCATGGAAGGTCGCGTGCTCATCGTGGCGGGATCCGACTCGGGCGGCGGCGCAGGGCTCCAAGGCGACGTGAAGACCGTCACCTGCCTGGGCTCCTTCGCGTCGACCGCGGTGACCGCGCTCACGGCGCAGAACACTCGCGGCGTCTACGGCGTGATGCCCGTCGAGCCGGCGTTCGTCGCGCGGCAGATGGAGGTGGTGCTCGAGGATCTCGGCGCCGACTGCGTGAAGACCGGCATGCTGTTCTCCGCCGCGATCATCGACGCCGTCGCCCGTACGCTCGAGCGACGCGCGGGCGGAGTCCCGGTGGTGGTCGATCCGGTGATGGTCGCGACGAGCGGCGCGGTACTGCTCGAGGCTGACGCGCAGGCCATGCTGAAGCTGCGGCTCGTGCCGATGGCGTCGGTGCTGACGCCGAACGTGCCCGAGGCCGCCTCCTTGACAGGTATCAACATCGTCGACGTCGATGACCTGCCCCGCGCTGCCGACGCGCTGCTCGCGATGGGCGCCGGCGCCGTCGTAATGAAGGGCGGCCACTTGCCAGGCGAGCGGGTGTACGACCTCCTCCGCACCGCCGACGGATACGAGCGCTGGTTCGATGGGCCGCGCATCGCCTCGCGCAACACCCACGGCACGGGGTGCGCGCTCGCGTCCGGGATCGCGGCCGGGCTCGCTCGAGGGCTCCGGCTCGAGGACGCCGTCGCGCGCGCGCGAAGCTACGTGGCCGAGGCCATCCGACGCGCGCCCGACCTCGGCACCGGCGCGGGGCCGATGAACCACGCGCACCCCTGCGAGCCGACCGCGAACTAACGCTCCCTCGATGCGGGCGATCGCGGTATGTTGGCTACCATGCGTCTCGGGGCCCAGCGGTTCGTTCTCCCCGTTGCGTTCTCCGTCGCAGCGTGCAGCGCGGAGGGTCCGCGCGAAGCCGTGGGGACGGTCGAGGACGCGGTCATCAACGGCGAGCCAGAGTTCGGGCGACCGGCCGTGGTCGGCTACGCGCGAAACGGCTCGCTCTGCACCGCGACGATCATCGCCGTGAAGGGTAACACGGGCTACGCCCTCACCGCGGCGCACTGCGTTGGGGCTGACCCCGGGAGCCTGGTGACGGGCCAGAACATGCTCGACTTCAACGCGAAGAGCTTTCCCGTCACCAAGGCGGTCGCGCACCCGGGCTACGCCAAGGCACGACTCTTCGATATTGCGGTGCTGACGTTCAGCGGCGCCGACGCCAACACGCCGACGCTGCCGGTGCTGCCCTCCGCCTCGGACAACCTGAAGAGCGGCAAGTCGGTTGACGTCGTCGGCTACGGCAAGACCACCGACTCAGGCGGCCAGATCGGGATCAAGCACCACCTCGTCATGAACGTGAAGACGGTGACCAGCCTGCGCCTCGTCTACGATCAAGGGGCCGGCGGCCTCTGCTCGGGCGACAGCGGCGGGCCGACGATCTACACGCCCTCCGACCCGTTCGTCGCAGGCGTGCACTCGTTCGTGAGCAGCAACAACGGCAGCTGCCTCGTCGAGGGCACCGACATCCGGGCGAGCGCGTTCCTCGACTCGTTCATTACCCCGACGATCGAGGGCAAGCCGATCGGCCTTCAGACCTGCAACCAATGCACCGAGGCTCACGCCTTCAGCGGCACCTGCACGAAAGCCGTCTCGAAGTGCTACCAGAGTAAGTCTTGCAGCACGTACGACGCCTGCATCGGCAAGTGCAAGACGGCGACCTGTTCGCTCGAATGCGAGCTCGCGAGCCCCGCTGGCAAGAAGCTCTACGACGCGCTCCTCGCATGCATCTGCGACGACGCTTGCGCGGCCGAGTGCGCGGACGCGGCGTTCTGCAACCCGCCGACATGCGGCATGACCGTGGCCGGCGCGAGCTGCGAGTCGTGCCTCGAGGCGAGCTGCTGCGCCGAGGCCCAGGCCTGCTCGAAGAGCGTCACCTGCCTCGAGTGCACCGGCGCGCTGATTCCGGGCGCAGAGTGCGCGGACGACACGACGACCGCCGCGTACGAGAGCTGCCTCGCCACGAGCTGCGCCGACGCCTGTGGCATCGCGCCTCCGCCCGAGCCGACGACCACGACGACGACGGGCGCGGGCAGCGCAGGGGGAGCCGCCGAGACGACCGCGACCACCGGCGCGACCACCGGCGCGACAGGCGGCGCCGGCGGTGCGGAGCCCGAGCCAGGCACGCCTGTCGTCGTCGAGTCGAGCTGCAGCGTCGGGCGGACGGTCCCGGGCTCGCGGACGAGCGGAGTCGCGGCCGCGTTCCTCGCGAGCCTCACGTCGCTAGGCGTCGTGGCTCGGCGACGCCGCAGGAACGGACTGCGCGCCCGCGACGCGCAAGACTAGCCTGAGACGAGGCTCGAACGGTCGCCCTCGCGGAGCCACTCGACTCGCGCTTCCGGGGTGCGGCTTCGGAGGAGTCGCGCTAGCGTCCGACATTGCTCCCCGATGAACGCGCCGAACGTCCGGAAGCACGTCGCGATCGCGCTTGTGTCTGCATGCGTGCTGCTCGTGCAGATCGCGGTGACGCGTCTCCTCAGCAGCCTGCTCTCGTACCATTGGGCGTTCTCGGCGGTCTCGCTGTCGATGCTCGGCGCGGTGGCGCCGGGTCTATGGCTGACCCTCACCGACCGTCGCCCGCCGTTGGACCGCGTCCTCCTCGCAGCGGGGCTCCTCGTACCGGCCGGCGTCGCGGCGCTGGTTCATGGTCAACCGTACGTCGAAGGCTACGGCGTCGCCTTCAGCGTCATTTGCCTCCTCCCGTCGCTCGCGTGCCTGGGCACCGCCCTGTGCCTCTTGCTACTGGAAGCCGACGGCGCGGAGCTCGGCCGCCGCTACGGTGGCGAGCGGCTCGGCGCCTGCACAGGCGCGCTCGCGGTGGTGCCGCTCCTCGAGCGACTCGGGACGCCGGAGCTCGCCGCGTGCGCCGGCTTTTTGCCGCTCCTCGCGCACGAGCTACTCGCCGAGGAAGCGCGGCGCTGGCCCGGTCGGCTCGCGGCAGTCGCGCTCGGAGCGTCGGTGGCGCTCGGGCTACCATATCGAGTCGAGGCGACGAAGCTCGATGCGCACGCGGGTCCACGGACGCCGATGCTCGCGCGCTGGACGCCGACCGCGCGGCTTGCGATCTTCCCTTCGCCGCCCTCCTCGGACGAGAGCTTCCCGGGTGGCATGGGCACGAACGCGCCGAATGCTCCCGCCCCTGAGGTCCTCTGGCTCGCGGAGGACGCCTCGGCCGGCACACCGATCGTCCGCTTCGACGGCGACGCGTCCCACGTTCAGCAGCTGCTCTACGACGTGCGAAGCGTCGCGTATCAGCTCGGGCGGCCGGCGCGCGTCGCGGTCGTGGGCGCGGGCGGCGGACGCGACGTGCTCACCGCGCACCTCGCCGGGGCGTCGACGATCGACGCGATCGAGCTGAACGCGGGGCTCGTCGCCACCATGCGCCGTGAGCTTGCGGGCTTCAGCGGCGGCGTCTACGACCTCCCCGGCGTCACCGCGGTCGTAGGCGATGGCCGCGGCGTGCTCGCGCGCTCCGCGGGGGGCTACGACGTCATCCAGCTCGCGATGACCGACAGCTCGGCCGCGAGCCCGGCGGGGGCGTTCTCGCTGCCCGAGAACGGGGTGTACACGGTCGAGGCGTACCGGCTGTACTTCAGCCGCCTCGCCCGCGACGGCGTCGTCTCGACGAGTCGGTCGATGGCGGTTGGCTTCGGCTTTGAGGTCCAGCGCCTCTTGCTCTTGATCAAGACCGCCCTCGTCGAGGAAGGGGTCGACGAGCCGCTGCGCCACCTCGCGGTGATCGAGGCGGGCAAGGTCGCGACCGTGCTCGTGTCGCGCTCGCCGCTCTCGCGGGAGCGCGTCGCCCGCCTCCACGAGGTCGCGAACGAGCGCGGGTTCACGGTGCCCCTCCCCGCAGCGCCGAACACGCCGGTCCCTCAGCACCTGACGTCAATCCTCGAGCGCGGCGCCGCCTCGTTCGAGCAGCAGGGCTTCGCGCTCGCGCCGCCGACGGACGACAGCCCGTTCTTCTTCCAGATGATCTCGCCGTTTCGCGTGCCTTCCGTGCCGCTCGTCGAGAAGCTCGGCATCGCCGCCGCCTCGGTGAAGACCTTGCGCACCTTGCTCACGGCGGTCGCGGGCCTCACCCTCGCGCTGTTGCTCGCACCGTTGTTCGCGCGCCGTCGGCTCGCTCGCGGCCCGAGCCTCTGGGTGGGGAGCGCTTACTTCCTCGCGCTCGGCGTCGCGTTCGCGGTGCTCGAGCTTTGCTGGCTTCAGCGCGCGGTGCTCTACCTCGGACACCCAAGCCTCGCCACGACCGCCGCGCTCGGCTTCGTCCTGCTCGGAGCCGCCGCGGGCTCGCTGGTCGCGCGACACGTCACGCTCGCGGCTGCAGAGCGGTGGGGCTTCGTCCTCGCGGGCGCGACGATGGCGGTCCATCTGCTCCTTCAGCCGGTCTTCACGAGGACCCTCGGTGCGCCCGTCGCGGTGCGCCTCGTCCTGACGGGAGCGCTCCTCGCGCCTCCCGCGGTGCTGATGGGCGTCGCGTTTCCGCTCGGGATGCGCGCGTTCGGAGACGGACCCAAGAGCTGGTTCTGGGCAGTGCATGGAGCGGGGACCGTGCTCGCGACCGTGGCCACCGTTGCGCTCGCGATGCGTCAAGGCCTCCTCCGCACGGGGCTCTTCGGCGGCGGCTGCTACCTCGCCGCGTGGCTCCTCATGCGCGAGCGTGAACGAGGGCGGGCAATTCGAAAGGCGGCTGTCGCGCTCGCCGCGCTACCGCTCGCCTTGACGAGCGCGTCGCTCTTCGCGTCCCTCGTCGAGATGATGCGTGCGCGCGTCCGCTACCCCATCGATCTCGAGTGGATGGAGGGCGGCCAGCTCCTAATGGCCGACCGCCTGCTCCGCGGTCTGCCGCTCTACGACGCGTGCTCCGACGGCTACATCCCGTTCGCCTACCCGCCGGTCCACGCCGCCTTCGTCGCGCTCGCCGCGAAGCTGTTCGGCCTCGAGTACCCGGTCGCGCGCATGGTGAGCATCCTCGGCTTCGCGCTCGTTTGCGCGCTCCTCGCAGGCGAGGCGCACCGAGTCGCAGGGCGTGGCACGCGCGGCGCGTTCGCGGCCCTCGCAACCCTCGGCTGGCTTGCCGCGAGCTACCCGACCTCGGGCGCGTGGTACGACCTCGTCCGCGTCGACTCGACCTGCATGGGCCTTCTCACCGCGGGGATCGTGCTGTCCTTGCCGCCGCACGGGGCGCGCCCGCGCGCGAGGCTCTCGGGGACGCGCACGGTCTTCGCCGCCGTGTTGCTCGTGGGGGCCGCCTTTGCGAAGCAGAGCGCTGTCTTGTTCTTGCCGTGGATCGTCGCGTTCTCCGTCGCGCGTGAGTGGCGTAGCGGCCTGCGTCTTGGCGCGCTCGTCGGAGCCCTCGCGGCAGGCTCGCTCCTCATCGCGAACCGAGCCTCACACGGCATGTTCTGGATCCTCGTCTTCGACGTGATGGGCCACCACCCGCTCCTGCCCGAGCTCTTCCGCAGCGCCCTGCTCACGCTCGCGTTCTTCGCTCCGTTCGTCGTGCTCTTGCCGCCCGTCGCAGGCTGGCTGTTCTTAAAGCGAAAGCTGCCGATTCGCGTGGTGTTCTGGGTCGGCCTCGCGCTCAACGCGACGGTCGTCTCGCTCTTCACCTGCTCGAAGGTCGGCGCCTACATCAACAACATCATGACCGCGACGATCTTCGTGCCCGCGGCGACGATCATGCTGGGCGCTGCGCTCCTCGACTCGATGCCGCGACGCAGCGCCCTGCGCGGAGCCATCGCCGCGGCCGGCGTCCTCACGCTCGGCTACCTCCTCTCGGCGCAGCACATTCATCGCGCCGAGGTCGTCCCGTCGCGGCGTGAGTGGGACACCGCCGTGTCGCTCATCCGATACGTCCGCGACCTCCCCGGAACCGTGCTCTTTCCCGCCCATCCCTATCTTCCGCGACGCCTCGGCAAGGCCGGACGACAGGCGCACGAGCAGGGCTACGTGGACGTCGTGGGATCACCAATCGAGTCGATCGATCTCGCCACCTGCGCCGCCAACCTCGACGGTGATTTCCTCATCGTGAACGACAAGACCGACCCGCGCTTCCTCGAGCTGCTCGAGGTCGCCTACGAGCCGGTGGACGAGCTGCCTCGAACGGCGCGAATGGTGATCGGAAAATTCACTCAGCCCGCGAAGCTCTACGCGAGACGCCGCGGCGACTCGTGGCAAGCCGCGCGCGCAAACCGGCGGAAGCTCTTCGACTTCGAGTCGGGGGAGCTTGGCGGCTGGACCCGCTCGGGCAAGGCCTTCGTACCCGGAGCCAGCGTCGCGCTGCTTGACCATCAACAGCCCGTGAGCGGCCACGCCGGTCACTTCTTCGTCAACTCGTACCACCCGTCGCTGCTCGACGAGGCCACCGGCACCGCCACGTCGCCTCCGTTCGCGATCGATCGCGCGCGCCTCGGTTTTCGTGCTGGAGGGGGAGCCTCTCATCGGCTCCGGGTCGAGCTCGTCGTCGACGGCGTGGTGGTCCGCTCGCTCGAGGGCACCGGAAGGAGCATGGTCGAGCAGCTCGTCCCCGTCGTGTGGGACGTGACCGAGTGGCTTGGGCGCGAAGGGCGCATCGTGCTTCGCGACGACGACGGAGGCGATTGGGGACACTTGCTCGTAGACGCCTTCGAGCTCTTCGATCCGGCGGGGACCTGAGGCTCGATGTGCGTTCGAGTCGTCGGCGCCGCTATCGCGCGTGGGGAAAAGACCTTCGCCGCGCGCCGAAGCGCGGTGATGACCGAGCCGCTCCGCTGGGAGTTTCCGGGTGGGAAGGTGGAGCCCGGCGAGACGGACGTCGAGGCGCTCTCGCGCGAGCTCGTCGAGGAGTTCGGGGTCGAGGTGGCGGTAGGCGAGCTTGTCGGCAGCGCCGAGATCACGCGCGGCGAGCGCATCCTCCTGCTCGTCGTCTACCGCGCGACGCTGGTCGGCGGCGAGCCCACGCCGAGCGAACACGACATGGCAGGCTTCTTCGACGACGATGCGCTCACGAGCCTTGACTGGGCGGAGGCCGACATTCCGATCGTACGCGCCCTCCTCGCGCGGCGCCGCTAGTTCGCGTCGGCCTCGGCCTCGTCGTCGTCGTCGAGCTTCTCGCGCGGGCTCATGCCCCACTCGCGCATGCGGTACTGGATCGTGCGTCGGCTGATTCCGAGGATTGACGCCGCCTTCGAGGGCGAGCCCCCGACCGAGTCGAGCGTGCGCTCGATTGCGAACCGCTCGAGCTCGGCGAGCGTCACGCCTGGGATCATGAGCCGCACGGGTTCGCACGCCTTGAGCTCTCCCGCAAGGGGTAGAGCCTCGATGCCGATCTCCGCGCTCTCCGAGAGCACGACCGCCTGCTCGATGACGTTCTGCAGCTCGCGGACGTTGCCCGGCCAGGAGTGGGCGACGAGCGCGTCGCGCGCCGCATCGGACATGCCCGACACCTCCTTCTCGTTCTCGGCGGCGTAGCGATGCAGGAAGTGCTCCGCAAGGAGCGGCACGTCGCTCGAGCGCGCGCGGAGCGGCGGAACCTCGAGGCGCACGACGTTGAGGCGGTAGTAGAGATCCTCCCGGAAGGTATGCTCGTCGACCATCGCCTTCAGGTCTCGGTTCGTCGCCGCGACGATCCGAACGTCTACCTGAAGCGGCTCATCGCCACCGACGCGCTCGAACTCACGCTCCTGCAGGAAGCGGAGCAGCTTCACCTGGACGGAGAGCGGGATCTCGCTGACCTCGTCGAGAAACAGCGTCCCCTGGTGCGCTTGCTCGAACCGGCCTTTTCGACGACCGACCGCCCCGGTGAACGCACCGCGCTCGTGACCGAACAGCTCGGACTCGAGCAGCGTCTCCGAGAGCGCCGCACAATTGAGGCGAATGAACGGCCCGGTCCTTCGCTTCGAGTTCTGGTGAATCGCGGCGGCGACGAGCTCCTTACCGGTACCGGTCTCGCCGTGGATGAGCACCGTCGCGCGGCTCTGCGCGGCCTGATACGCTTTTGCGAGGAGCTGCTGCATCAGCGGGTGCGCCGCGACGAGGCGCTGAAATTCACCGCGCTCCCTGCCCGTCGCTGGCGGCGTCGACAGCGGGGCGTCCCGCATCGCCGCGCCGCGCTCGAGGGCTTGCTTGACCGCGCCATCGAGGGCCACCGCGGTGAGCGGGCGACACAGTCCCTGGTCTGCGCCCCGCTTCACCGCCTGGACGACGACGTCGACCGCCCCCTCCTCGGCGACCACGACGAAGGCCGTCGAAGGAGCGGCTCGACGAAGTCGCTCGAGGCACTCGTTCGCCTGCGCGTCGTCGCGCACGAGCTCGAGGACACACAGCTCGGGCGGCACCTGCTCGACCTGCCCGAGCGCGGCGTCGAGCTCGCTTGCGACCTCGACGGCGTGACCCCGCGCCCCGAGGAGCTCGACGAGCTGCCGCGACAGCGCGACGTCGCTCGCTGCGATGAGGATCTGTGCCAAGCGCTCCCTCTGCCTCGTCGAGGAGCATGCCCGACGCGCGCGCGCGAATCCAGCGACACCACACAGGAAGAATGGACGTGACTCGTGCACGTTGACGCAGTGACTCGAGCCGCTACTCTCCGTCACGTCCGATGAGCGAAGAGGAGACGCCCCCAAGCACCGTGGCCCCCGAGGCGATCTCGGGAGCCATCGACGTCCTGCGCAAGCTCGACAAATCCGCGCGCATGCGCCGCTTTTACGACATGACACACGACCTCGTGCGGCGCTTCGAGAGCGACCTCCTCGGAGCACTCCGCAGCTACCTCGAGCGCTTCGGCGATCTGTCGCTGCGCGTGCGTCCGACCACGTTCGAGCTCAGTGGCGCGCCGCTCGAAGCGACCGATCTCGACGAGTTCGCCCTCGCCTTCTTTCGACAGGGCGTCATCGCGGTGCGCTTCCAGACCGGGATCCCCGACGACGAGTTCGCGCGCTTCGTCGAGCTCTGCGCGGTCGGACTCCAGACGTCGGCGACCACTCAGGATGACCTCCCCACGCTGCTGTGGCGCGCCTCCTTCACGCGCATCCAGTACGCCGCACCGGTCGGCTACATCGAGGACGACGGCAGCCTCCGCAGCAACGACGATCTGTTCGTCGATCAGGAGTCGGTGAGCCAGGTGATCGGCGAGTCGCTAACGCTGGATCTCGACCGCCTGCCCGCGCACACGCGGAAGGCGTACGAGGATCGGGTCGCGCGGTTGAAGGGCAATGACGTGGCGCTCCCGCCTGACCTGGTCGCGCTCCGAGCCGAGGTCGAGGCCGAGACGACGCTCAGCCTCGCGTGGCGGACCTTCGAGATCGTGCGCGCGATGCTGTCGATGCCGCGCCGCCCGCTCGAGTTCGACGCCGACAGCCTTCGAGGGCTCGTCCTCCAGTTTCGTCGCATCTTTTTCGACCGCGCCGACCTCGACGGCCTCGTCGCCGTCGCGTCGCTCGTCCGCGATCTCGAGACCTCGGCGTCACTCTCGGCCGACGACCGGGCCGCGATCGCCGCGGTGCGCGAAAGCCGCATCGACGAGACCGAACTCGCCAACATGCTCTCGCGCGTTCCTGGCGGCGCCGCTGCCAACGTCGAGAAGGTGACGCGCGTGGTCCAGACCTTCGTTGGGGACGAGCGCACGGCCCTCGCGAAGCTCGCCGACATGGACAAGAGCGCGAAGGGTCGCAAGGCGCTCGACGAGGCGCTCGGCGAAGTCGCGGGGAACGACGCCGAGTACCTCGTGAACCGCTTTCGTTCGGCCGATGGGCGTCGCGCGGTGGAGACCCTCGCGCTCCTCGCGCGGATGGACGTGGCGCAAGCGCGGATGGCCGTGGCGGTACGACTCCCCGGCGCGAGCGACGAGACGCAGTTCGAGCTGCTCGAGGCGATCCATACCATCCCATCGCTGCTCGACGAGCGCATGCGGGCGGCGCTCCTGCGCCTCGCCGCCAAGGGTGGTGCGCTTCGGCTCCGGATCCTCGAGAGCTTCTCGGTCCACCCGGACGCCGAGGTGCGCGCGACGGTGCTCGAGTGGCTGAAGAGCCCCGAGCTCGACGAGTGGGACGTGAAGACCGTCGAGACCGCGCTGAGGCTCGTGCTCACCTCGGGTGACGCGGCGCCGATCCTGAGCCTCGTGACCGACATCCTCGATCGCAAGTCGCTCTTCGGTCGCAAACAGCTCCTCGACCTCAAGCTCGCGGCGGTCGCCGCGCTCGGAGCGAGTGACGCACCGGACGTCCTCGCGCTCCTACAGCGTCACGCCGAGGGCAAGGACAAGGACATCGGGCGGGCGTGCAAGGAGGTGCTCGAACGGATCGCGTTCGAGCGTTCGCGCGGCCTCAGGCCATCGCAGCTCGGAGGTGAGGCATGACGCAACCGACCGTCCCAAGCATGGTCGACCCGACCGCGGCGCGCGACCAGAACCTCGCCGGACAGCTGCTCGTCGCCGCGAACGCGGCCCTCCGCGTGCTGCGCATCCATAACGACGCGAACGACGCCGTTCAGAAGCCGCTCGAGAACCTGCGGAAGATCCTCGAGGAGATCGGCGAGCGACGCCCGCGCATTGTCCTCGCGGTCGTCGAGGGCGTGTTCTACCTCGACAGCACGCGCATCCGGCTGTCTTCGGCGCAGCTCCCGGTCGGGCAGCAGTTCGCAGAGGAGCTCGCGACGCGCGGCATCGGTGGCCTCTCCTTCGAAGGGGCACGCCCGATCCCCGAGCTCATCACCTACTTCCGCACCATCGACGGGCTCTCCGGCGAGACGGATCCCGAGGCCGTACGCCGCACGCTCGCGGCCGCTGGGGTCGAGGGCTGCGGTGTCTCGAAGGTGCTGCGTCCCATCACCGAGGCCGACGCGAAGAAATCGGCGAAGGACCAAGCCGCCGACGTGTACGTGGCTGCGATCCGCCACGTGAGCCAGGTCGTCGGCACCAAGGCGTCGAGCGGTACGCCGCGCTCGAAGCGCATCATTCATGAGCTCGTCGACCTCGCCGACAACGATCCGGTCACGCTCCTCGCGCTCGCCGGCCTCCGCGACACGGGGTCGGAAGAGAGCGAGCACTCGGTCGCGGTCTGCGCGCTGTCGATCGCGCTCGGCCGAAGGCTCGGCCTCGATCGCGGCTTGCTTGCGGATCTCGGGATCGCGGCGCTCCACCATGACATGGGACTCGCCTACCTGGGGAACGAGGCACGGCGCGACGTCGATCGTCATCCGGTGATCGCGCTCCGGTCCCTCATGCGCTTCGCGCCGACCGAGGCCCTCTTCCGCCAAGTCCTGACGGCGTTCGAGCACCACCGCGACATGGACGGCGTCGGCGGACGCCCGCGCGTCCCAGGCCTCGGCAAGCCGCACCTCTTCTCGCAGATCGTCCGTCTGGTGAACGACTTCGACGGGCTCACTCGCGGCCGGCGCGAGCGGGAGCCGCTCGACATCGAGGATGCCATCGCGGAGATGCGGCGAGGCGCCGGCTCGTGCTACCATTCGACCCTTCTCGAGCTCTTCGTCGATCTCGTCGGGGGCGTCGAAGCCGAGCTCCCAGGCGGCGGGGCGAGCGCGCCGAGCGAGGTCGACCTCATGCTCGCCGAGTTCCTTGGCAAGGACGTCCCGCCTCCGGAGCCCGAGGGACCTAGCGAGGTCGACCTCATGCTCGCCGAGTTCCTCGGCAAGGACGTCCCGAGCGCGCCACCGGCGCCGCCGAGCGAGATGGACCTCATGCTCGCCGAGTTCCTCGGCAAGACCGACGAGGTCGTCGCGAAGGCCCAGGCGCGCACGCCCACTCCACCGCAGGTACGTCAGAGCGCCCCGAAGAAGACGGCCCTCGGCGCGCTCAAGCTGAAGCGGGTCCCGCGCAAGAAATCGAGCTGACGATGGGCCTGAGGCCTCAAGCCCGATAGTCGACGTAGTCGAGGCAATCCCAGAGGTCCTCGCGGAGGTTCGCGTCGTCAAGCTCGAGGCTCAAGACGTCGGCGGCGCGCTCGAGCTGCGAGCGAAGGGCCTTCAAACGCGGACCGTCCTTCGAGCTGTTCAAGACCTGGTCGAGCGAGCGGCGTGCCTCCTCGAGATTCGGAGCCTTGCCACGCTCGAAAATAGCTCGGTCGACCCGGATGCAGGCTTGACCCAGGGTGGCTTCGAACTCGCTGCGGCTCATGATTGGCACGTGATGTCTTCCCGGTCGAAAACGGGGCAGAATCTCTCACGAGAGCGCTCCCCTGGCCAACCGTCTCATCGACGCCGCGACCCCGCGCGGCGCGGCGTATCCTTCGCCCGCCGTCGCCGGACGACGAGCATCGCCAGGAGCCCGACCGCCGCGAGCTTCGCCCGCTCGGCTCCGCGCACGTCACCCGCCCCGGCAGGGACGCCGCAGACGCAGGCGCGGCCCCCAAGCAGCGTGTCGTAGCCGCAGGGCTCACGCTCGCAGCTGCCTCCCGAACCGGTGCTCGCCGTACCGCTCGCGCCCCCCGCTCCGGTCACTCCTCCGCCGGCGCCACCTGACCCGCTGGTCATTCCACCAGCCGCGCCGCCGCTTCCACCGCCCGTTCCAGGCGCGCCGCCCGCTCCACCTGACCCGCCGGTCATTCCACCACCGGCTCCGCTCGCTCCGCTGGTCGGCTCGACGGAGCAGGTCGGGGAGCACCCGTCGCCGGACGCGAGGTTGCCGTCGTCGCAGGCCTCGCCGCCGCGCACGAGCCCGTCACCGCACACCGGCGCGCACACGCTCGGAGCCCCGCTGCACGTAAAGCCGGCCTCGAGCTCGCAGCTCGCCGAGCACCCGTCACCGGGGCTCACGTTCTTGTCGTCGCAGAACTCGATCGTGGCCAGAATCCCGTCGCCGCAGTCGCAGGCGTCACCCTCTCCATCCTTGTCGATGTCGCTCTGGGTCGGGTTGGCGTCGAGCGGGCAGTTGTCGACGCTCGACGCGAAGCCGTCCTTGTCGGGATCGGCGTCCTGGACCCGGAAGCTCTGCGAGAACACGAACAGCGCCGCAGGCTCGGGCGAGTGAGACCGCTCGGTGTCCTTACATCGGTCCTCGTCGACCGCGAGCGTGACGCCCTTCGCCCCGAGGTTCGCGTAGCGAAGCCAGCCCCCATCGGGGTCGGTGCGGGCCTGGAGCCGCGCGACGAACAGCGGCGGAGCCGAGAAGCTCTGCTTGAAAGCGACGCTCGAGCCCGAGTCTGCCCAGCCATCGACGAGCGCGCCCGAGAGCGTCTCGTACTTGACCGAGAGCATGTCGGAGTCGACGAAAGTGCCTGGTCCGCC
Source organism: Deltaproteobacteria bacterium (assembly GCA_016875405.1). Taxonomy (GTDB): domain Bacteria; phylum Myxococcota_A; class Polyangia; order Polyangiales; family Polyangiaceae; genus SYFR01. The sequence goes on from VGRJ01000004.1 coordinate 83,988, forward strand.
GCCCTCGATCGCGAGCCATCCGACGCGCTCGGGCTTGGCAGGCGTCGCGCTCGTGCACTCGCAGCCGTCGAGCGCTAGCTCGAAGCTCGCCGCCGTCACCTGGCGCACGGAGGTGGTGAGCCAGGGGTTCGACGGCTGGGAGGGCACCTTGCCGGTCTCGTTCGCGAGCCCTTGGATCTGGGCGAAGACGAGCGGCGGCGTCGCGAAGAAGCCGATCGGCAAGTTGACGAACTGGAAGCCGCCGCCTCCGCTGTGAACGAGCTTGGTCGTGTCGACGAAGCCGGCGGCCACCTTGCGTCCATCCGGCAGGGACCACTTGCCCGCCTCGACCGCGACATACGCCACGCTCATCGCGACGTGTGGACCGTCCTCGCTCGGTGGCTCGGTGAGCGTCACCTCGAACGAGGTCTTGCCCACGTTGCGTAGGCGGAAGTCGGCAGGGTTGTCGCCGTTGTTGTTCGGCAGCGCGAGCACGACCGGCTGCTCGTAGGCGTACTTGAAGGTCACCGTGTCGAAGGTCGGGACGGCGTAGGTGTCCTTCTTGTTGATGATCCCGCCCTCGAGCTGAAACACGAATGGGTCGGCGTTCGCGGTCGCTGAGAGGCCGATCGTTGCGACGATAAGGGCGAGCAGACTCGGGCGCACGAGCCCGAGAGTATCACGTAACGTCGAGCGGCAACGTCGTACTCAGCGGTCGAGGACGACGATCGGAGCGCCGCGCTCGAGGCCGAGCCCATCCGCCGCGCTCTGCTCGGCGCGCGCAACCTCGACCACGCCGAACGAGTTGACGAGAGCGAGGTAGTCGCCGGGTCTCACGTCGCCGTAGGTGCGCCGCAGGGCGAAGGTCTGGCCGCCGGCGCGGACCCGCGGCGCCGCGATCCCGTCGAGCAGCCCCTCGTCGATGTTGCTGATCAGGTTCCCGAAGTGATCGACCGCGATCACCACGCCGCGGATCTGACCCTCGATCACCTGAGGCTCATCGACCCACGAGGGGACGACGGTCGGGACGCAGGGTCCGAGATCCGACGGGACGATGCGCCCCGCGGCGAGCTCGGCCCCGAGCGGAGCGAACACGTCACGCCCGTGGAAGGTCGCGCTCACGCGCGCGAGGTCGATCCCGAAGCGTGGGAGACGAGCGACGTCAAGTCGGTGCACGCGCGCGCCCGCGGTCTGAGCGATCGGCGCGAGCAGACCGTTGTCCGGCGCGAGGAACACATGCCCGTCGGCCTCGACGACGACGATGTCGCGCTGCGTCCCGACGCCTGGATCGACGACCGCGATGTGCACCGTACCGACAGGGAAGTAGCGGTACGAGCGCTTGAGCCAGAAGCCCGCCTCCGCCGGGAAGTGCACGCTCGTCTCGTGGGTGAGATCGATGACGTGCGCGTCGCGAAAGCGCGAGAGCAAGACGCCTCGGATCGTGGCGACGAAGGGCCCCTTGTGGCCGAAGTCGGTGGTGAGGGTGATGACGCCAGAGGGCACGACGGCGGGCACGCGTTCGAGTCTAGTGCGCCCGTTCGCGCCCTCGACCAGAAATCCTCGAGCGGGGAGGGGTGGGCGCGGGTCGGGGAGGCCGTCAGGCCGTTTGCGTACCGGCTCGGCCTCCGAGGGTGACAAGCTCGTGAACGACGCGCCGGTTCGGTTGCCGCAGCGCCCTTGGTGGTAGTATGCGGGCGGCGCGCATGTCGCGCTCTCACCCTTGCGAGGAATCCATGAAGAGCTTCATCCGTACCGGTATTGCTTTCACTTCCCTGGCCCTGATCGTCGCCGCGTGTGCCGGCGGGAATGACGAGACCGATGGGACAACCAGTTCGACGACCTCGGGTTCGCCGACGACCACAGGGTCGAATATGAGTGGAGCCTCCTCAGGAAGCGGCGGCGACGCGACCTCGACCGGGAGCGGTCCGAGCGGCAGTACCGGCAGCGGCATGACGCCGAAGGAGACGGACTGCTCGAACGGCATGGACGACGACGGTGACAAGTTCACCGACTGCGATGACTTCGATTGCAAGGGGACGAAGAGCTGTCCCAAGCCGGTCGAGAACTCGGACGCGCTGTGCAACGACGGCATGGACAACGACGGCGACATGAAGACCGACTGCGCCGACCCGTCGTGCCACGGCCACCCGCTCGTCACCGTCTGCAAGGAGACGACGTGCGGTGACACGAAGGACAACGACTTCGACGGCTACGTCGACTGCGACGACCAGGACTGCTGGACCGACATGGCCTGCAAGGGCAAGGTCGAGGTCGGCGAGGCTGACTGCAGCGACAAGAAGGACAACGACGGCGACATGAAGGTCGACTGCGCGGAGTTCAGCTGCCGCGAGACGAACCCGAAGTGCGTCGAGTCGAACTGCACCGACGGCCAGGACGAGGATGGCGACGGGTTCACCGACTGCAAGGACTACGACTGCCAGTACGCCGGCAAGTGCCCCGAGTCCGAGACGACCGACTCGACCTGCGCCGACGGGCAGGACAACGACAAGAACGGCTTCACCGACTGCAAGGATTTCTCCTGCCAGCGCTCGCCGGTGACCACGGTCTGCGAGGGCAACGACATTACGTGCGCCGACGGCCTCAACAACGACGGCAACGGCTTCACCGACTGCGAGGACTTCGCCTGCCGAAACTGCAACGGCGACGACCCGAAGAAGTGGCGCGTCGTGTCGACCTGCGAACCGTGCAAGTGAGCGGGTCGCGATGAGGGGTGGGGGTCGATGAGACCTCGACCTCTCTCGAGCGAGCGAGAGGGCGGCGTCTCCGTCGGAGGCGTCGCCCTCGCGCGTTCAGGGGACCAAGCGCGCGCTCGACCAGGCGCGGGGCGAGCGCCAGTAGACCATAGGATGGTGAATACTTGATCCACCCCGTCCCTCGAGATCGGGTCACGCGCTCGTGACCGAGCAGGCGCTTCATGAAGTGACCGCTCGACGAGCGACCGGGGAGGACCGCCGGCGCCAGCGCGAGGCGCTCGTTCAGCCGGCGACGCGGCTGGGCTCGGGCTCGGGGACCAACGCGTCGAGGACACCGTCGACGAGGCCCATGTGGCTCCGCAGGCTCTCGACGAGCGGCCCCACCACCTGGTCGAGGCGCTCGTCATGGCGGGTCCGCGCCACCCGCTGAAGCTCGGCCAGGAGCACCAGGATGCGCAGCTGCTCGCTCTGGAGGCGAGCGATGACCTCGGGGGAGACGATGGTCGCCTGGCTCATGGGGCCTGACCCTCGCATCCGCCATGCCAGCCCCGGAAGGCGCTTACATCCCCGGGATCACACGATCGGGGGTGGCGGTCGTGCACGGTTTGCACCGGTCGGCTTGCAACCGGTGCACCCCTTTCGAGCATGCCTCTGTCGAAAAACGGATGCATTCGGCCCGCGAGCGCTGGTATCTCGCTTTCGAGGTGTAGAAGTGAAGACGATCCGAAACCTTGGTCTGGCCTCGCTCGCGGTCCTCGGACTGGGCGCGGCCGGTTGCGACAACAAAAAACCCGCGGAGGCCGAGACGAAGCCCTCGGCCGCCCCCGCCGCCGTGACGGCAGCCGCGACCGCCACGGCGACCGCGACCGCCGCTGCGTCGGCCAAGCCGGCCGGCTCGGCAGATGCGGACGACGACGACGACGACGACGACGACGAGTGACCGTCGCCCCACCCTTTGGCCGAGCGGTCCTGCGCCGCCCCCCGAGGGGTGGCCCCATGGCCCTGCGCCCCAACTGAACCCGCGCGCAGGGCCTGAATGACCTCATGAGCCTCGCGCTACTCGGAGCAGCCGCGGCGTCCCTCTTGGGACTCGGAGCGCTCGAACAGGCGCTTCACCGACGTCGCCTCGACGCGATCCCCCTCCGGATTCACGTCGCCGGCACGCGCGGCAAGTCGAGCGTCACCCGGCTCGTCGCGGGGGCGCTACGTCGCGCGGGCAAGGTCACCGCGGCCAAGACGACCGGCACGCTCCCGCGGATGATCCTTCCCGACGCGCGCGAGCTTGACGTGTTCCGTCCTCGCGGCGCGCGCATCACCGAGCAGGCGCGCATCGTCGCTCGAGCCCGCGAGCTGGGGGTCGAGGCGCTGGTGCTCGAGTGCATGGCCCTGCGCCCCGAGCTCCACTGGGTGAGCGAGTCGAAGCTTGTCCGAGCGACGCACGCGATCATCACGAACGTACGCGCCGACCACCTCGACGTGATGGGCCCGACCGAGGCCGACGTCGCGCGCTGCCTCGCCGGTATGGTGCCGCTCGGCGGCGTCCTCGCGACCGCCGAGCGCCGTCACCTTGGGATCTTCGAGCGCGCGGCGGCCGACCGCGGAACGAAGCTCCTCGCAGTGTCGGACGAGGAGCTGGCCGCGGTGAGCGATGTCGAGCTCGCGCGCTTCGGTCACGTCGAACACCGCGACAACGTCGCCGTGGCGCTGAAGCTCCTCGAGGCGCTCGACATCCCTCGCGACGTGGCCCTCGAGGGCATGTGGGCCGCGCCGCCCGATCCTGGCGCCCTCACCGAACATGAGGTCTCGTTCTTCGGCCGGAGGATCGTGTTCGTGAACGCATTCGCCGCCAACGACCCGGACTCGACCGCGCGCCTCTTCGCGCTCGCCCAAGAGCGCCACGCCGATGCGGAGCGGACCGTCGCGTTCTTCAACTTGCGCGAGGATCGGCCCGAGCGCACGCGTCAGCTCGCCCGACACGCCACCTTCTGGCACGCGGCCGAGCACGTCGTCTTGCTGGGAAGCGGCGCCGACCACTTCGCGCGCGAGGCCCTCGACGCCGGGCTCGACGCGACGCGCTTCGCCGTCGTGGAACACGAGGCGCTCGAGGCCGTGTTCGAGTCGATCGTCTCGCTGTGCGGGCGCTCCGCGCTCGTGATCGGTATGGGCAACATCGGCGAGCGCGGGCTTGAGCTCGTCCGCATGTTCCGAAACCGCGAGACGCTCGCTCCTCCGGCTCCGAGCGAAGCGCCGCAAAGCGAGGCGCGCGCGTGAACGAGCTCGTCGCGATGTCGGTGGGGCTCGGCCTCGTCTTCGGGCTCCTGTGCACCGAAGCGTTCGGCCTCGCCGCGACGGGGCTCGTCGTCCCGGGCTACGTCGCGCTTCAGCTCCAACACCCTCGCGCGCTCTTCGCGACGCTCGCGGTCGCACTCGTCACGCTTGCGGCGGTGAACCTCGCCTCGACGGTTGCGCTCGTTCACGGGCGGCGGCGAAGTGCGGCGATGCTGCTCGTCGGCTACCTGCTCGGCATGCTCGCGACGCGTTGGTCCAGCTTGTGGGGCGGGGGGTCTGACGACGCGACCATCGGCCTCGTCGTACCCGGTCTGCTCGCGCTGTCGATGGATCGACAAGGCGTCGTGCAGACGCTGTCCGCCGTCACCGTGGTGTCGGTGCTCGTCCGGCTCGCGCTGGTGGTCATCGGGATCGAGGTGCCCGCGTGAAGTCGTTGTACTGGCAGCCACGACGCCACTCGACGCGCGTCATCGCGCTCGTCGCGCTCGTCGCGGTCGCGGCGATGCTCTCGGTCTTGCGCTTCCGGGTCAAGGAGCGCCAGCCGAACCATGCCGAAAAGGTGCGGGCCGCGGAGCTCACTCGGCACGCATTCCAGGTGCTGAAGGACGAGCGTCTCCGACGAGGCGAGGCGCTCGATCCCGCGGCCGACCCATCCGAGTCGGGCCTCATCGGTCGGCTCATCTCGCCTATCACGACGGGCACCGGCATCGCGGCCGCGAAGCAGACCAGCGTCAACCCGAACTTCGCGGCAGTCGTCGTGCACCTGCTCGACCGCGCGGGCGTGAAACCCGGCGACGCGGTCGCGGTCGGTCTCTCGGGCTCGTTCCCCGCGCTGAATGTCGCGACCCTCGCCGCGATCGAGACGCTTGGCGCGAAGCCCGTCACGATCGCGAGCGTTGGCGCGTCGGAGTGGGGCGCGAACCTCCCGACGCTCACCTGGCCGGACATGGAGCGCGCGCTCGTCGAACGCAACGTGCTGCGCCATCGCAGCGTGGCGGTCTCCCCAGGCGGCGTCGACGATCGTGCGCTCGGCCTATCTGAAGAGGGGAAGCAATCGATCACCGCCGCCATCGCGCGGAGCGGCCTGCGCGCGCTCGAGCCGCTCGGCCTCGCCGACAGCATCGAGAAGCGGATGGCCGTCTATCGTGAGGCCGCGGGCGACGCGCCGATCCGCGCCTTCGTCAACGTCGGTGGTGGGACGAGCACCGTCGGCACGCGCATCGGCAAAGAGCTCTTCAAGCCCGGGTTGAACCGCACGCTACCCCGCGGTGCGCCACCGGACTCGGTGATGGCGCGCTTCGTTCGCGACGGGATCCCGGTCGTTCACCTGAGCCGCATCGAGACGCTTGCCCGCGATTTCGGCCTGCCCGAGCGTCCGACGACGATGCCCAAGGTCGGCGAGGGTGCCGTCTATCAGAAGCTCACCGAGAGCCGTGCGCTCGCGGGGACGGCCATCGTGCTCCTCGTCGCCTTGATGCACGGGCTCTTGCGACTCGATCTGGGCCGGCACCTCGAGAGCCGAGCGGCACGACGGCGCGAGGACGAGCCGATGGTGTGACGCGCGCTCGTCCGACGGCGCGCCCCTCAAGGGCGACGCGGAGCGATGCCAGCGTGGGTCTCGATCGCACGGATGAGCTCGAGGCGATCGAAGAGCCGCTCGACGTACTCGAGCCGGTCGGTCTCGACGACGAGTCGCGGCGAGCTGTCGTAGCGCTCGTACCAGTCTTCGTAGAGCCGCTCGAGCGACGCGAGGTAGCGCCGTGGCACGGACTTCTCGAAATCACGCCCCCGCTTCTTGATACGCTTGACGAGCGCTGGGAGCGGACATCGCAAGTAGATCATGAGGTCCGGCGGACGGAGCTCTTGCTTCAGCGTCTGGTACAAGTCCCGGTAGCTCGCCCAGTCTCGGTCGTCGATGTGCCCGGCGCGATGCAGGTGCGCGGCGAAGATCTCGGCGTCCTCGTAAATCGTGCGGTCCTGGACGATCGGCGCCGTCTGTCCACGGGAGGCCTCGACGCGTTGGTCGATGGTCCGGTGGATCTGAAACCGTCGGATGAGAAACCACAGCTGCGAGTTGTACGCCCAGCGGCCCATGTCGCCGTAGAAGTCGACGAGGTACGGATTCTCGTCGTGCGGCTCGAAGAACGGCACCATGTCGAACTGCTGCCTCAGCCACTCGACGAGGCTCGACTTGCCGGCGCCCATGTTCCCCGCCACGGCGATCACGCGCGGTGCTCGGTCTCGTCGTGTCGCCATGCGCGGCATTGTCGTGCGAGACGCCGGTCGGCGGCAACCATCGTCGCGGCGCTCTCCCGTGTGCGCGCCCCGTCGCGATGGTATAGAGCTCGGGCCAAGAGCGATGAGCGATGACTTCGATCCCACGCGCGGCCAGGAGGGCCTCGAGGATCACTACGAGCAGTGGTTCGCGCACATCGCCAGTGATTTTCGGGCGACGAACCTCAATCGGCTGGTGGTCGACCTCGTCCCGCGCGGGCTCGTGCTCGACATCGGCTGTGGCAGCGGCGCGCTGACGGCCGAGCTCATCCGCTCCGGTCGTGAGGTCGTCGCGCAGGACGCCTCCGAGCGCATGGTCGCCCTTACCGAGCGGCACCTCGCCTCGCTGGGTCTCGCCGCTCGCGCGATCCGCCTCGGCACCGTCGAGTCGCTCGCGGAGCGGGGGGCCTTCGACGGCGTCGTGGCGCTCGACGTGATCGAGCACATCGAAGACGACCGAGCGGCCCTCGAGACGATGCGAGCGGCGCTCCGCCCAGACGGTCGCCTCGTGCTCTCGGTCCCAGCGCTCCCCTGGCTCTACGGCCCGAAGGACGTCGCGGTCGGGCATTACCGTCGCTACGACAAGACCGGGCTCCTCGGCGTGCTGGAGCAGGCCGGGTTCGAGGTCCTCGGCGCGCGCTACTGGAACGCACTCGGCGTCGCGCCGGTGTGGCTGATGAACCGCCGCGGCGCACGCCTCGACGAGAGCGTCCGCTACTCGGCTTCGCCCGCGAAGCGAGCCCTCAACACCACGCTCTCGGCGTGGTTTCGCTACGTCGAGAACCCGCTCCGGCCGCCGCTCGGCATGACGTTGCTCGTGCACGCGAGGCCGCGATGAAGCTGCTCGTCACCGGCGTCGCGGGTTTCATCGGCTCGAAGCTGACCGAGCGCCTCATCGCGCGTGGCGACGACGTCGTCGGACTCGACAATTTCGACCCCTTCTACCCGCGCGAGACCAAAGAGCGAAACCTCACGAGCCTGCGTTCGGCCATCCGCTTCGTAGAAGGCGACATCACCGATCGGGGCGGGCTCGATAGGTTGCTCGCCGCGGAGCGCTTCGACGCGGTGATTCACCTCGCGGCACTCGCGGGCGTACGCCCGAGCATCCGCGAGCCCTGGCGCTACGCCCACGTCAACGTCGTCGGCACGGCGCATCTCGCCGAAGCGATGATCGCGCGCGGCGTCTCGCGACTCGTCTTCGCGTCGAGCTCGTCGGTGTACGGCGACAACACGCTCGTCCCCTACGAAGAGTCGCAGCGCGTCGACGAGCCGGCGAGCCCCTACGCGACCACCAAGCGCGCGGGCGAGCTGATGCTCGACACCTTCGCGAAGCTCCACGGCCTCTCCTCGTCATGTCTGCGCTTCTTCACGGTCTACGGACCGAGGCAACGCCCCGAGATGGCGATCCACAAGTTCGCGCGCGCGATCGAGCGTGGCGAGCCGGTGACGTTGTACGGTGATGGCTCGTCGAGCCGCGACTACACTTACATCGACGATGTCGTCGACGGCGTCCTAGGCGCCCTCGATCGGCCTCCTGTTGGGGCCCGGATCTACAACCTCGGCGGAACGCAGCCGGTTCGCCTCGATGCGCTCGTACGGGAGCTCGGCAGAGCCCTCGACAAGCAGCCCACACTCGTTCACGCACCACCCCAGCCGGGGGACGTCCACCAGACCTGGGCCGACGTCAGCCGCGCGCGAAGCGAGCTCGGCTACGCGCCGCAGGTGCCGCTCCCCGAAGGGCTCCGTCGCTTCGCGTCCTGGCTGCGCGGCGAGAGCGAGTGGTGACTCGGACACCGTCAACGGACCATGGAACGGACCGCGATGTTCCGCTTGAAACCGGACGATGGCGCACCAAGGGTTCACGCACCAAGAGCGACAACCTCTGTCTCATGAGGTTCACCCGTCTTTTTGGGGTCGCGACCCTCTGCGGCGGCTGCGCAACGAAGGAGGGCGAAGCCGTCGCTGCGTCGGCGACGGCCGCGGCTGCGGCTGCGGCAGACCCGAACGAGGTCACCGTCGGCAAGGACATCGTCGCGGCGGCCGGCGTGAGCCGCTTCACGGAAGGCAAAGTGGCCGCGCTTGAGGGGACGAAAGTCACCTACGAGTACGGCGAGCCCGACAAGACGACGAAGAAGCGTGCGACGTCCACGGCGGACTTGGGGAAGATGTTCCTCATCGGCGCGGCCTCGAAGGCAGCGCCGAAGGTCGGCGACTTCGTGATCGCCAAAGGCTCGAACAGCGAATGGTCCGGCTGCGAGGTCAAGTCGGACGCCGGCGGCGTGCTCGGCTGTGAAGACGCCTACGGCACGAGCAACAACGTGGACCCGAAGATGGGGTCCGACCTGGTGACCCCCCGGAAGGTGCCCGATCCCCCGAAGGGACGCGGGCGTCTTCGTTTCGTGGGGTGCCGTTCAGCGACCGAAGACGATGCGCTCGCTTCGAAAGAGGCGCGCGGTCAGCGTGACGACGAGGCCTGCGAGCGCGAACGAGAGCGAGGCCGACAGCGCGAAGGCGAGCGGCTCGACCGCCTCGCCGCGGAGCAGTGACGCCAGCATCGCCTGTTGCCCGAGGACCGGGGTGGCCGCGACGACGAGCGTCGTGCGAACGGGTGAGAGCGCGAGGAACAAGGCCGGCAGCATCGGCACGAACATCATGAGCGAGAGGTAGACCTGCGCCTCCTTCACCGTGCGGGCGAAGCTCGCGAAGAGGACCTGCGTCGCCGTCACCAGCGCGGCGAGCGGCACCACGCATGCGAGCATGAGCAGCGCGCGCTCGAGCGAGAACGAGGACGCCATGCCGAACTTTTGGAGCGGCACGCGCGAGAGCGAGAGCATCGTGGCCGTCATGGTGAGGACCACGGTCACCGAGGCGAAGACGAAGGCGGCGAGCCACTTGCCAAAGGCGAGACCACGGCGCGAGGCTGGTGTGAGCAAGAGCGGCTCGAGTGAACCACGCTCTCGCTCGCCGGCGGTCGCGTCGCTCGCGAGGTGCATCCCTCCGACGAACGCCGCGAGTAGGACGAACATCGGCACGAAGTGGAGCAAGGCAGCGCCGCGCGCCTCGGGCGTCGAGAGGTCGACCGCGTCAACGGCCACCGCCTCGACGAGCTCGGGCGAGAGGCCGCGTGCGAGGAGGCGGAGCGTACCGACGGTTCGCCCATAAACGGCAATCGCAGATTTGATTTTTCGCAAGGATGGCTGAGCGACCTCGCGAGCGTCGTCGAGCACAAGCTCGACGTGCGCCGTGCGGCCCGCACGAAGCGCCTCGCCGTAGGCCTCGGGGATCACGAGCACCGCCTCGGCCTCGCCTCGCCGCACGGTGCCAACCGGATCCGCAGCCGGTGGCAGCGCGACGATCCCCTGCGCTTCGAGGTGCCGCACGAGCCCTGGCGCGCGCTCGGCGCCCACGATCGGGAGCCGCACCTGCCGCTCGGAGGTCGCGCGTTCGACGAGGGTCGAAAGCATGCCCGCGACCAGAGCCGGGCCGACGAACGGAAACACGAGCAAGGACAGGATCGCCCGCCGATCGCGGAGTGCGTCACGGAGCTCCTTCCCGAAGACGACGCTCACGACGCTCATCGCGCGACCTCGCCGAGCTCGGCGCCGCTGACGAGCCTCACGAAGGCGTCTTCGAGCGACGCCGCGCCACCCTGACTGCGGATCTCGTCGGGCGTGCCCATGGCGACCACGCGGCCGCCACCGATCACGACGACGTCGTCGCAGAGCGCGGCGACCTCTTGCATGACGTGGCTCGAGAACAACACCGCGCGGCCCTCGGCGGCGAGCGCGCGAATGAAGCGCCTCATCGAACGGATGCTCATGACGTCGAGGCCGTTGGTCGGCTCGTCGAGCAGCACGTTCTGGGGACCGTGGACCACCGCGCGCGCGATCGCCACCTTCATCCGCTCGCCCTGGGAGAAGCCGTGTACCGGACGGTCTGCGTGCGGCGAGAGCTCGAGCAGGGCGAAGAGCTCGTCGATGCGCGCCTCGAGGGCCGCCCGGGGAAGACCGGCGAGCTCACCGAAGTAGCGGACGTTCTCACGCGCCGAGAGCCGCGCGTAGAGGCCCCGCGCGTCCGGGAGGATCCCGAGGCGCGAGCGCGCTCGTAAGCCATCGCGACGCGCGTCGAGGCCGTCGACCTGCGCGGTCCCCGAGTCCGGCGCGAGGAGCCCGGTGACGATGCGAATCGCGGTGCTCTTGCCCGCACCGTTTGGCCCGAGGAGGCCCGTGATGCGCCCGTCACGCGCCTCGAACGACACGCCGTCGACCGCGACGACCTCTCCGAAGCACTTGCGGATGTCGCGCACGTCGATCACGGCGCCGGGCCTCCCCGGTCGAGGAAGAACTCCGGCCTTCGGTAGCGCGCGACGCACCCGACATCGAGCCCATCCGCGGCGCCGCGCTCAAGGAAGTCCGCCACGAGGCGAGGCACGCAGCCGCGCGCCCACACGCCGTGGCCCGCCTGCGGGACGACGACGTGAGTCGAAGACGATAGCTCGGCCGCGAGGGCCTCCGCGAAGCGCGGTGGAGTCGCGGGGTCCGCAGCCCCTGAGAGCAAGAGGGTGGGCACGGCCAGCGGCTCGCGGGTAGTCGGGAGCGGCCGCGCGCGGACAGGCCACGCCGCGCACGCTTGACGAAAATCATCCACGAGCGCCGCGCCGAGTCGGCTCTTCCGCTCGGCCTCGCGCGCCGCATCGTCGATGCGCGGGACGTCCTCGGCGCACGCCACTGAGAACAAAAGGCCAAGGCTCATCGACTCCTCGGCGCCACGCCCAAGCGTCACGGTTTGCCCGAAGAGCGCCTGGTAGCGCCCCGCCTCGACCTCGGCGAGCAGATAGGGGATCAGCGCCGCGAGCTCCGGGGCGTACAGGAGCCCTCGCAACGCGGCCGCGAGGCCGGCTCGCTCGACGCGGAGCGTCAGCGGAGCATCGGTGTCGGGGTGGCGAACGACGACCTCGGCCGGCGCGGCATCGAGGGCCGACAGTCGTCGCTCGAGCGCGCCGCGTCCGTCGGGGAAGGCCACGCGGCACGTCGCGTCCGCCTCGCAGTCACCAAACACCGCGTCGAGCGCTGCGTCCGCGTCGCGCCCGAAGGTCGCTCCGAGGACGAGCGAGGGCGGAGCGACTCCGTCGAGCACGAGCGCGCGGACACGCGAAGGGAATCGCCGCGCGTAGCCGAGCGCCACGCGAGTCCCGTACGAGACCCCAAGGAGCTCGAGCCGCTCGTAGCCCATGACGTGCCTCACCCGCTCAAGGTCGGCGACGTGCGCGTCGGTGCCAAACAGCTCGAGCGAGCGCCCGGCCGAGCGTGGGGCGCAGCGCTTCGCCGCACGCGCGAGGCTCCCAGCCGCGAACGTCGCCGTGAGGTCATCGTCGCGCTCGCAGTCGAGCGGTTCGCTCGCGCCGGTTCCGCGGGCATCGAAGAGCAGCACGTCGCGCCCCTCGGCGATGGACTCGTAGAGCGGCCATAACCTCCCGAACGCCTCCGTCGCCGCCTGTCCGGGACCGCCCGCGAGCAGCACCAGCGCCTCACGAGCCGGCCCGGGTCTTCGCGCGCGAACGCGGACGATCCGTAGCGGCAACGTCGCCGCGCCGCCGGGGCTCTCCGGGACGACGACGACCCCGCACTCGGCCTCCCTCGTGATCCCCGGCAGCGTGCACGTGTCTCCCGACCACCCGCCAGGTGCGCGGCTCCGGTCGGTGCACCCAGCGAGGAGACCGCCGAGCGCCATCGCCGTGAGGGCGCGGAGGAACGCCATGAAGTTGGACCGTACCACGCGCTGACAGCATTGTGACTGGGGCCGGGCCCCCATAGCTGCTAAGGCACCGGCCTCAGACGGTGGATCATGAGCATGACCCTCGCCCTTCAGAGCCGCCCGATCGCCATTGAGCTGCACCGGCTCTTGCGCGATCTCGACCCGTCGAGGTTCCGTCGGGAGCTCGAGGGCAAGGTGCGCGCGCGGATCGCAGACATGGCGGAGAAGTTCCGCCATGCGAGCCAGCGCTCCGCGGTCGCTGAGGGCGATGATCTTCCGTCGACGCTCGCCCATGTGGCCGAGGTCCTCGGCGAGGAGCTGCCCGCTCCCGAGCTCCCCGCCGACCAGGTCGTCGAGGCATGGACGGCCTATCGCAAGCGGCTCGGCCTCGCCTATGAGTCGTTGAGCCAGCGGCTCCGCACGCGCGAGGTCGAGCTGCCGAGCCTCCGCCCGACGAACTACGCGCGGAGTTTCGTGCACGTGGCGTGCGGCACCTCGAGCCTGTTGCTCGTCGAGCTCTTCTTGACCGATCGCATGCGCGCCATCGTGCCGGCGGCGTTCGCGTTGTTCTTCTGGTTCCTCGAGACGATTCGCCGCGTCTCCTCTCGCGCGAACACCTTCCTCATGTGGGTCTTCGGCAAGATCGCGCATCCACGTGAGGCGCATCACGTCAACTCGTCGACCTGGTACGGCACGTCGCTCGCGCTCCTCGGCCTGTTCTTCCCGCTGCCGGTGTGCGCCGTCGCCGTCGCCATCGTGGCGTACGCGGATCCGTCGGCGTCTCTCGTCGGGCGCCGCTGGGGTCGCACGAAGCTCGTCGGCGAGCGCTCGCTCGAGGGGACCGCGACGTTCGCCATCGTCGGAACGCTCGTCGCGTTCCTCACGCTGCGGCTCTGGCACGCGGCCGAGTTCCCCCCGCTCCGTGCGCTCGCCGTCGCCGCACCCGCAGGCATCGTGGGCGCGATCGCTGAGCTCGTGAGCAAGAAGGTCGACGACAACTTCTCGGTCCCGATGTCCGCGGCGGTCGTCGCCTGGACGATGCTGCAGCTCGTCTGAGCGGCGACGCGTCGCTCGGGTAACTACTCGAGCCCCCAGCTCGCGGCGTGCTCGCGGCGAACTGCCGCGACCACCCTCGCACCGGCAGCGCTCGGAGGTCTTTCGATCGCGGGGACCTCCCCGCCCGCGAGCACTTCGGCCGCGGCGCGCAAGCTCTTCGGCATGGCGTCGAGGTCGTAGCCGCCCTCGAGGACGAGCACGATGCGCCCGGCCGCGTGGCGACGGGCAACATCCCTCACGATCCCAGTCATGGCGGCGTATCCGCTCTCACTTAGCGACATGCCCGCGAGCGGGTCGGCGTCGTGCGCGTCGAAGCCCGCCGACACGAGCACGAGGTCCGGCTTGAACACGTCGGTGATCGGTACGAGCACCTCGCGCAGCGCGTGCAGGTAATCGGCTTCATCGAGGCCACCGGGGAAGGGGACGTTCACCGTGTAGCCGCGGCCCTCCCCGCGCCCGACCTCGTGGAGCGCGCCGGTGCCCGGGTAGAGCGGGTGCTGGTGCAGGCTCATGAAGAGCACGTCGCGCCGCTCTTCGAAAATGTGCTGCGTGCCGTTGCCGTGATGCACATCCCAATCGAGGATGAGAACGCGTGCGCAACCGAGCTCGGCGAGCGCGTGCGCCGCCGCGACGGCCACGTTGTTGAAAAAGCAAAAACCCATCGCTGCGTCGGCCTCGGCGTGGTGACCGGGCGGCCTCACGAGCGCGATGGCCTCGGAGCCTGCGCCTCGAAAGACATGCTCGGTGGCCTCGATCGCTGCGCCCGCCGCGAGGTACGCCGCGTCGATGGAACCCGCCGACGCATGCGTGTCTGGGTCGAGGGTGAGGGCGCGACCTCGCAGCTCGCGGAGGCGAGCCACGTAGGCTCGATGGTGCACGCGCTCGAGCTCGCGACAGGTCGCCTCGCGGGGCTCGCGCCAGCTCGTGCGCGGGAGGCCGACGAGCGCCTGCGCGGCACGGCGGAGCCGCTCGGGCGACTCGGGGTGCGAGGGCCCCGGGTCGTGCTCGACCATGCGCTCCGAGTGGACGATCAGCATCAGAAGCCCCGATCGACGGTCGTAGAAGGTACGTCGTTCGGGGGCACGGGGGCGACGGGCTGCGACGTGCGCGGGCTCACGGGCGCGGTCGGCTTGACGCGCTCCTTCGCGGAGCGCGGAGGCGCCACGAGCGTGGGGGCGGCCGAAGGCGCGAAGGGTGGCGCCTCGACAGAGACCGGGGCGCGAGGCGTGTTCGAGGCGACGTCAGCCTCGCGCTCGTCGGCTCGGCTCGATGCACCGGCGTGCGCGGCCTTCGTCACGCGCGGCTCCGATGCCGACGTCGTGTCGGTAGGCGGGAGAGCGGCCGGCACCGCGGCCTGCGAGAGCCGACCGCCGCCGAGCCTCAAGAAGCCCGCCGCGCCCAGCACACCGACGATCATGGCCGCGCCGCCGACGAGCACGGCCTTCGATACGAGGTGGTTCGTCGGGACGACGAGCACGCTCGCGGGCGGCGCGGCGCCACGACGCATGCTGCTGGACGGGGGCGCGTCCCACTCCTCCGCGATCGCCTCTCCTCGCCCGAAGTCCGAGGACGGGCGCGAGAAGGCGCCCACCTCGTCGCTCACGACAGGTCCGCTCGCGGCCGCTTCGCGCAGAGCATCCGCGAGCTCCTTCGCCGTCTGAAAGCGGTGGTCGGGAAGCTGCGCGAGCGCGCGGTTCATCCAGGCGTCGATGGTCGAAGGGAGCGTCGCCTCGAGGTAGCTCGGGGCGAGGAAGCTTCCGCGTGAGATGGCAACGCAGAGCGCGCCGAGCGTCACCCCTTCGAACGGGACCTCGCCCGTGAGCGCGTGGTAAGCGACGACGCCGAGCGACCAGAGGTCCGAGCGCGCGTCGACATGCTTTCCCGAGAGCACCTGCTCGGGGCTCATGTACGAGGGCGTGCCGACGAGGGTGCCGGTCACGGTGACGACGCTTTGGGTCGTCTGCCGCATATGCTTCGCGATGCCGAAGTCGAGCACCTTGACGAACAGCTCCTCGTCGTCGTCTTGCCGCACGATGAAGATGTTGTCGGGCTTGATGTCGCGGTGCACGATCCCGACCGCGTGGGCGCGCGTCAGCGCCTTCGCGACCTGCGTGAGGACGCTCACCGCCTCGGCCATCGTCAGCTTGCCGTCGCGATCGAGGCGGGCGCCGAGATCCTCGCCTTCGAGCAGCTCCATGACGATGTAGGGCGTCCCGTCGCGCGTCATGCCGTGATCGAGGATCTGCACGACGTGGGGGCTCTTGATCATCGCCGCAGCCATCGCCTCGCGATTGAAGCGCGCGACGAGCTCGGGCGAGCTTCCCACGAGCTCTGTGGCGATGAACTTCACCGCGACCTCCACCCGAAGCGAGAGGTGCTCGGCGACCCACACCGAGGCCATGCCCCCCTCTCCTAGTCGCCGCTTCAGCCTGAGGTTTTCGGTGACGTGGACGCCGGGTTCGAGATCCATGGCATCACCATCTTACATTGTGTCGCACCTTTACACACATTTCGCGCAAAGGTCTTCCGCCGAGACCTTCGGGCCCAACGCCGGCGGTTCAGCGACACATGCCGTCGACGGCCGTGCACATCTTCTGCGCGGCGCAGGCCTCGCCGCGCGCGCAGTCGTCGTTGGTCACCGCCGCACAGAGGACGACCGTCCCATCGGTGACGTCGCGCGACGCCGCCGTACACTGCCCAAAGCGCACGCACGCCTGCGAGTGCGCGCAGTCCTCGGACGACACCACCTGGCAGGCGTCGCCGCGCACCGAGCAGCGCCCGAGCCGCTCGCAGATCTGCGAGGCCTTGCAGTCCTCGGGGCCGCCGGGCACGCAGGCGATCGCCACGTTCTGGCTCCAGCGGCAGCGCCCCGACGCCTTGCACTGCTCGGAGGCACGGCAGTCCTCGTCGCTCGTCACCGCGCACACGCCGCCCTCGAGGTGGCACATGCCGTTCGACTTGCACACGTCGGAGCCAGCGCAGTCGGCGCTGGTCCGCGGGCGACACGCCTGGGCCTGCGGGTCGAAGCCGCAGAGCCCCGCGATCTTGCACTGCGATGCGCATCGTACGACGCCTTGCCGCTCGCGGTCGCGCGCGGCGAGCTGTCCCTTCACGAGCGTGATGCCGCCTGCGAGGAGCAGCGTCGTCGCGATCCCGGCGCCCCAGCCGAACTCGAACTTCATCCGTGTCTTTGCCCGCCTCTCGCGGAGACTCTAGCCCGAAACGGCCCCGTCGCACCCGCCTCTACCGCTCCGCGTGCGACGCTTGCTATTGTCTCGATCATGAGTCGACGTCACGCCCTCGCCCTCCTCGCCTGCCTCACTCACGTCGCGTGCGGCGGCTCGTCGTCGGACGCGACGAGCGGAGGCGGCGGCTCCACGACGACCGCGACAACCGCGACCGCGACGAGCGGCTCCGGGGGTGACGGCGCGACGAGCACGACGAGCGGCGGTGATCTGACCTGCCCCATCGGCGAGCTGTGCCTCGAGCCGCCGGCGTCGGGCTTCCAGGTCACGACGGTGGGCGACGCGATCCAGCCCGGCGAAGACGTCGAATACTGCGAGGTCGTCGCGCTCCCCGGTGGTCCGGACGACACCTACTTCGTCGAGGGCTTCGAGCTCGCGATGACGTCGTTCAGCCACCACCTCATCGTCGCGGCAGCCATGCCCGACAGCGCGACCGAGCAGGCGATCACGCCTGGAATGAAGCAAAAATGCTACGGCGCGGACGTGTTCGGCGGCGACATCACCGGCGTCACCGGAAGCCAGAAGCCGCACCACGAAGAGCAGTTCCCGCCGGGCGTGGGCAAGCGCTTCAAGGGCGGTCAGAAGCTCATCTTCGACTATCACTACTTCAACAGCTCGAGCTCGCCCGTGAAGGCTCGCGCCGCGGTGAACTTCAAGACCGTCGATGCCTCCATGGTGACGCGCGAGGCGCACGCGTTCGGCTTCTACAACCTCGGCTTCTCGGTTCCGCCAAACAGCACGAAGTCGTTCTCCGGCGAGTGCCGGTTCAAGCACGACGTGATGGTCTCGAAGCTCACACGCCACACCCACCAGTGGGGCAAAGACTTCAGCGTGGCCTACGCCGGTGGCGCGAAGGACGGCGAGCACATCTGGACCACGCCGAACTACGAAGACACCGATCACCTGTTCGCGGAGCCGGTGCTGATGAAGGCGGGTGAGGGCTTCCGCTTCAGCTGCGAGTTCGCGAACACCACCGCGAAGACGCTGAAGTTCGGCCTCACCGCGAGCGACGAGATGTGCATCCTGTTCGGCACGTGGTTCACCCCGATGATCGGCGCGCCCGAAGAAGACCAGGACTGCATCACCGACTGAGCGGCGCGGCTCGCCCCCGGTCGCGACGCCGCTCGAGCTTCACGGGACGCGCCCGGCCGAACGTCCGTGCTCGTCGACGAGGCGCCACCGCGATGGGGCAGCGACGCCTCCCTCGACGACTCCGACATCACTTGCGGGGGCGCTTGTTCTCGGCCGGACCCGAGTGGGTGTCGTCGAAGGCGATGCCCTTCTTGACCTCCTCGATCGCCTCCTTCGTGAGCGCGATCGCCTTCACGCGATGGCCACCCTTGTCCGCGGTCGCCGCCTCGAGCGAGCGATGAGCCGCCTCGAGGGACTGGAGCGCGGCCTGCATGTTCGGCTGCGGACCGGCGGACGCGACGGAGACGAGCGCACCACGGCCAGCGACGAACGCGAGGGCGCCCGCGAGAACGAGGGTCGAAATCTTCCAAACGTTGAGCTTCACGGCTTCCTCTTCTGGGTTCGGGCGCGCGTCACTGCGGCCCGCGCCGCGTAGGAAGTCACGGCGAAGCCGCCGACACAAGGCTGCTCACGAGCGAGGCACGGTCACGACGCGCTCCCCTCGAAATGGCGTGGGCCCCACAGGCGCTAGCCTGCGAGGCCCTGGGCTCGCCGCGACGCACGGAGCGCCTCGGCGTCACGCCCCACCAACGGTCAGCGTGGACCGACGCGGTTGTCGAGGCTGCGCCACGAGTTCTGAGCGCGCGAGGAGATCCCCTGCCGCACCTTCTCGTCGAGCTGGCCCATCTGATTGACGCTGTCCTTGAACCGCTCGACGTCGAGGCACACGAGCGAGTGCAGCGTCGAGGTGCTCGAGATCCAGGTGTCGACCACCTGCGAGCCCGCGAGCGACACCTGCGTCAGCTGACGCGAGACGTCCTCGATGTGCTGCTCGTCGTTGCCCGCCGTGCCGAACTGCTCGCCCCCCGTCGTCGTCGACTGGTAGTCGCGGATCATCGCGGCCACCTTGGTCTGGATGCTGCGAGCGAGCGCCGTACGAGCACGCCCCTGAGCACCGGTCTGCGCCATCGAGATGTTGCGCGTGCCGCTGACCGAGCCCTCCGAGCAGAGGTTGCGTCCGTCGGCCGTCCCCGAGTTGGTGACCCAGGCCGGCGCCGGGTTGCCCTGCGCGTCGACGAGCTCACCGGCGAGGTTGCCCGACTCCGGGGTGACCGCGGTGGTATGAGCGCCGCCGCCACACGCCGTCGCGACGAGCGCGAGGACGATGCAAATTCGAGTCATGTTCTGATTCTCCTTGGGTCGAACGTTGCGCTCGCGCTCACTCGGCCTTGTAGATGAAGGTCGAGCGGTTGCTGAGGATGACCTTCGGCTTGAAGCCGGCGTCCTGGATCACGTCGCCGATCCCCTCGTCCACGTCGTCCGACTTCTTCTTCGAGCGGATGGTGCCACCGAGCTTCTGCGCGGTCTTGACGTCGAACTTCACGTCGCCGAGCTCCTCGAGGCCCTTGCGGATCGCCTTCTGCTTGTCGCGGTCCGAGAAGTTACCGGCGATCGAGAAGACGTACTTGCGGCCCTTCTTGATGTCCTCGTGCCAGTAGCCCGAGATGTTCTCGAGCGCCTTCGGCACGCAGTCCGAGACCGCCTCGCGGATCACGTCCATCCTCGGCTTGCCGGAGGCGTACTGACGCGACTCGCCGGTCGCCGACGCGATGAGGCGCGCCGTCGTCGTCTCGAACGCCTTCACGCTCGCGCTCGACTTGATCTCGGCGGTGAAGCCCGCGAGGTAGGTGATGTAGATGTCGGCGCCGACGAGCGAGGCGAGCTCGGCGATCGGGTCGGTGACGACGCCGTCGAGCGCCTGCGCGGCCGCCGTACGCTCCTGGAGCTCGGACATGGCCTTGGGGTCGACCATCTCGAACTTGCGCTGCGTCAAGAACTCCGCGATGCGATCCGAGACGAACTGCTCCGCGTCCGAGTACTTCTGGCCGGGCTTGTAGCCGTCCGGGAGCACGAGGATGGTGGGGTTGCCGACCGCGTCGGACAGGTCCGACGCGCTCGAGATCACTTTGTCGGTCTCGAGCTGGATGCGGAGGTCCTTCACGTTGACGTCGATGATCACGTCGATGATCGGGCGCTCGCCGTTGAAGGTCGTCTTCGTCACCTTGCCGACCTTGGCGAGGTTCTGGAGCGACGAGATCTTGCCGCGGCGCTTCTGGATCTCCTGCTTCTCCTTCTCGCTGCCGGTGAGGCGCTTGGCGGCGAAGACGAGCGCCTCACCGATGGCGGCCTTCTTCGCGGCGTCGAGGTCGGCGCCTTCAGCCCCTGAGACCTTGTACTTCTCGCGCTCGGCGTTCGAGCCGGAGACCTCGACGAACTCCGCCGACGGAGCGGCGAAGACGGGAGCCGTGAAGGTGGAGCAAGACAGGGACAGGGCGGTCGTCGCGACGACGAGGAACTTCGACAGTTTCATTTCGGTACTCCTATGACGTGATGGAACGCGTAATCGGTTTGGCAGGCGGTCACCAGGATCGAATGACGTCCAGGGCGCGGACGAGCGCCTGCTTCTTGGCTTGGATCTGCGAGTCGGCGAGGCCGCCGCTCTTGCCGATCTTCTCGGCGAGCATGCGGCCGTTGAGCTCGATGGCGACGCGGATCTCGACGGGCTGCGAGACCTTGGCGCCGACCTTCACGCTGCCGGGGTAGTTGAACTGAACCCGCAAGAAGAGCGGGCCCTTGTCGCCGACCGAGAGCCCGTGACGGCGAGTCGCCCAGGCCTCGATGTGCTCGACGAGCTTCATCGCGTCCTGATCGGAGGTCTCGACGTCGTTCAGGCGGAGCACGGCGTCGGCCGGCTCGCTGGGGGCGACGTTCGTGCGAGCGCCCTCGGGGTTGTCCCCGAGGATGCCGATCGGACCCGCCTTGGTGTTCGACAGGTCGTGTGCGATGACGACGTCGAGCGGCGCCGCCCCGAACACGCGGCCGACGAGCACCTTGCCGTTGCCCTGGTCATCGGTGGTGAAGGGGCGCGCGTTCTCGATGAAGCCGCCCGACGGCAACACGTTGAAGGTGGCGCGCCGGATCGGCTTGTCGCGGCAGGTCATCGTGACGGGGACCGAGGGCTTCCAAGGCGCGAGCGCGCCCTTCAGCTCCACGCAACGGACGAGCTCCTTCGCGAGGCTGGTCGAGCGCGACAGCTGGCCCGCCCAGCGATCCTTGATGCGGCGACCGACCTGCGTCCGGCCCACGGCCTGAGCGCGAGCGATCGCGTCGAAGAGCTGGTTCATCGCGGCGGGCTCGAGGCCCTTCTCGACCGAGGCCGCGGCGCGCTCCTCGGCCTCGGCGAGGCCGCCGATCACCGAGTCGACGACCGCGTCCTCGCGCTTCGCGATCTCGGCGAGATCGAGGCTCGCGAGGAGGTGCAGGGCCTTGGTGCTCGGGTCGCGATAGCTGTCGACGACGCGCATCCCCTCGAGCGACTTCGAGACGAGGAGCTGGGTCGTCGACGAGAGCTGCTGAGTCGAGCGCTCGGCGCTGGCGGTGCGCCCGTCGACCGTGGTCGAGGCGGTCGAGAGCGTCTGGCGATCGGACATCGTCGCGTCGAGCTGCACCTCGAGCTGGGCGCCGATCTCGGCAGCCGCGCGCTGCAGCGCGACGACGCGCTCCTGGCCACCAGGAGCCTCGTGCGGCTGCGCGACGCCGACGCCGTAGAGCATGCTGCCCGAGCTGCGCTTGCCGCGGTCGACCCACTCGGGACGCGACGACGCCTCGGGGAGCTCACCCTTGGCCGCGGCGCTCGCGGCGACGACCTCGCGGGTCATCGGCGAGGCGGACGGAGCGGGCGCGGAGCACTTCGCCGCAGCGCTCGCCGCAGACGAGTTGCCGAGCGCCGCCTCGAGCCGCAGGTGCGCGCAGTTCGCGCGGTCGGAGACAGGGTCTGCGAACGCCGTCGTCGAGACGAGCGTCGTGAGCCCCACCAGGTTGAGAGTCAGGGTCAAACGCGAGCGAGCCATGTGTCCTCCGTGCCGTGACAACGCGACAGCCGCAGCCGACCCCTAGGACGAGTCGCCCGCGGCTGCCATTCAAAAACCGTCGGCGGTCAGCTGTTCTAAAGGA